>NZ_ALNM01000019.1:0-127652 GCF_000292955.1 Selenomonas sp. CM52 | reverse complement strand
TGGACAAGAAACGCTCCGAGGGAAAGCCTTACTACGTCTATATGACGGCAGGAGCGAATAAGTTCCTGCGCATCTACTACGGGCGCGTAAATGAGTATTTGGCAAGCCTTTCCAAAGAACAAGAATAGCATTTCACTACCGTCCCTTTGGTCGGCGCTCCTGCGGCGACCTATTTGTGTTGCTCAAATTCCACTTGCCACAACTCCTCATCTTTTTTCATCTAAGGGCTTGACTTTTTATTTGCAGGCTTATTGCAGGGTTGCTCGCTGCTACAGTGGCGGGACCGCTCCGGCTTCTACCGAATTCCCTAT
Source organism: Selenomonas sp. CM52 (assembly GCF_000292955.1). NCBI lineage: Bacteria > Bacillati > Bacillota > Negativicutes > Selenomonadales > Selenomonadaceae > Selenomonas > Selenomonas sp. CM52. Next base: position 127,341 of record NZ_ALNM01000019.1, on the reverse strand, counting down.
TGAGTCTTGCGACACCTGATCCAACGATATAAAATTTCTATAAAAGAATAGCATTGATTTATTCTTATGTCAAGAACATGCATTTTAGAGGAATCGTTCTTAATCTTCAACATAGTGGCTGAAACTGCCGATGACGAGCTGCGGAAACTCCTTCTTGAGCCGTTCCAAAAACTCCCTAGCGCCGACCGCCTCGCCCTGCGCCTCGGGCATGATTTCGAGGAAGGCGTCGGGGTCGACATTGAGGTTGCGCACCTGCACCATATTGACGGGCAGCTCGCGGAAGAAACCGCGCCACGCTTCGAGTTCCTCGGCGCGGTCGTTGAAGCCCGGGAAGAAGAGCATGTTAAGCGACACATATACGCCGTGCGAAAGCGCGTAGCGGATCGACTCCTTGACGTCGGCGAGCGTGTAATTGCTGCGGTAGTACGCCGCATAGCTCTCCTCGATAGCGCTGATAATGCTCACACGCATGGAGTCAAGTCCGGCATCGACAATCTTTCGGATGCCCTCGGTATAGCCGGCATTCGTGTTGATGTTGATCTGCCCGCGATTCGTCTCAGCGCGAATCAGGCGCTCGGCTGCCGCAATCGCATCCGCCGCAAGCGATGGCTCGCCCTCGCAGCCCTGTCCGAAGCTCACGATGGCGTCGGGCGCAGTCGAAAGGTGGTAGATGCCGACCTGCGCGATCTCCTCGGGCGTCGGGCGGAACGCGATGCGGCTCTGCGGCGAAGGACAGCACTCGGCGGGCTGCAGGGAGATGCAGCCGAAGCAGTTCGCGTTGCAGACAGGCGACGTCGGTATGCCCGCTTCCCAGCGACGGTAAAAGAGATTCTGCGCCGTGCAGCAGTGCCACTTCAAGGAGCAGCCCGCCACCTGCTCGACGATGCGGTTGCCCGGCAGATCCTTCTCGACGCGGCGCACGAGTTTCTTGAGCTCTCGCGTGTTGTAGTATACGGGATCCCACTTCGTATTCTCATCCGTATAGAGAGCCGCCGCATAGAGATCATCCTTGTAGAGCACGACAGCCGTATAACCGTAGAGAGCGAGCCTTTCAGCCCCTTCCTCTCGCTGAAAGGCAGGCAAAAAGAGCCGCGTATAGCCCGCAGGCAGGATGACTGCGACGGCGCGTCCCGCCAGAGGCAGCATTTCGCCAGCCGCCGTCATTCCCATCGCCGCGCGGTCGGGCAAGAACATCAAGTCCGCCGACTCGGGCAGAGGAATGAGATCGGCAGGAGTAAGCGGCAAGAGCGTATTGCCCGAGCGCCCCAGTCCCGCGATGCCCGGCGCATCGAAGATCGCCCCATCCTCATCGGCGTAAAGCGCACGTATTTCGGCCTTCATGCTTCGCCCTCCTGCCTCTCGGCCTGCGGTACAGCGCTGCTTTTCTCCGCGCTTTCCCTCTCCTGCGCTTCCTGCTTTGCCGCCTTCTTCCTGCGCGGGTTGTAGCGGTTCATCGCCATGTCGATGCCATCCGTCACGATGCACTCGACGGCGGGCAGTAAATAGGAAATCGCTTCTTGAATCTTCAGAACATCCTCTGCGGGAAAAGGCGCAAGCACATGTTTGACGACCGTCCAGCCGGGCAAAGGACGCCCGATGCCAATGCGCACACGCGAGAAGTCCTCCGAACCGATGTGCGCGAGAAGCGACTTGATGCCGTTGTGACCGCCCGCACTTCCCTTGCGCCGCAGACGAATCGTGCCCGCCGCGATGTCCATGTCGTCGTGCGCGACGATCAAATCCTCAGGCGCGAGCTTGTACCAATCGAGCAAAGGCCCTACCGCGCGTCCGCTCTCATTCATATAGGTCAAAGGCTTGACGAGCAGCACCTTCTGCGCGCCGATGCGCCCTTCGGCCACTAGCGCGTTGAACTTTTCACGCCAAGCATCGACGCCAAGTCTTTCAGCCAAAGCGTCGACAAGCATGAAGCCGACATTGTGCTTCATACGTGCATACTCCGCCCCGGGATTTCCGAGGCCGGCAATGATCTTCATCGTATTCCTCCGAACGTTTCTGGAATCTCCCCGCAAAACATTGCGGCAAATCTGCTAACACGATTCTATCGCACGAAATGCGCCTTGTCAAAACAACCTTTGCGCACGAGGCAAAAAGCGGGTAGAATAAAGAAAAATGCAAGGAGGAACACCATCATGAATCATTTAGAAGAAACAAAACTTCTGCGACAAGAGCCGGGCGGCCGCCACTACAACTGCGCACAGTCGCTCCTCGTTCCCTTCGCCGCCGAAATCGGCATGGAAAAAGAAGACGCCTATGCACTCGGCACGTTCTTCGGCGCGGGCATGATGCACGGCTCCGCCTGCGGCACATTGACCGCCGCGCTGATGATCCTCGGCAAAGCGGGCAAGGACAAGGAAACGGCGAAGAAGCTCGTTGACGACTTCCTCGCCGCCCACGGCACAACGGACTGCCGATGTCTTCTCACCGCCGCAGAAGAAAAAGGCATTGCACGCAAAGAAAACTGTGACGGACTTGTTTTTGACATGTGCCAAAAGCTTGCGGCACTTCTTACTAAAACAAAGTGACCCTATGCCGCTTATCCGTATCACAGCGCAGCACCATGACCAGAGGAGACTTCGATGGCAAAAAGACCGCAGGAAAATATCTTGAAAAACATAAAAACGCTTGACGTGATCGCCGCACCTCTCCTGCGCTGGTTTCATAGCGAAAAACGCGCACTGCCGTGGCGTGAGGAGCCTACGCCGTACCGCGTGTGGGTGTCCGAGATCATGCTGCAGCAGACGCGCGTCGAGGCGGTCAAACCGTACTTCGAACGCTTCGTCGCCGCGCTGCCCGATGTACGCGCTCTCGCCCGAGCCGAAGAAAACACGCTGATGAAGCTCTGGGAAGGTCTCGGCTACTACAGCCGCGCGCGCCACCTGCAATCTGCCGCGCGTCTCATCTGCAGCGACCATGGCAGCGAGATTCCCGCGCGCTTCGACGACCTGCTCGCTTTGCCCGGCATAGGTCGCTACACAGCAGGCGCCATCGCCTCCATCGCCTTCGGCGAGCGCCGTCCTGCCGTCGACGGCAACGTGCTGCGCGTCATCATGCGCCTCCTCGCCTGCCCTGCCGACATCTTGAAAGAGAGCACGAAGCGCGCTGTCGAGGAAGCACTGATCACGCGTCTGCCCGAAAATGCCGGCGACTTCAACCAAGCCTTGATGGAGCTCGGCGCCCTCATCTGTCTGCCGCGCGGCGCAGCGCGCTGTCCCTCCTGCCCGCTTGAACGCCTATGCCTCGCCAAGGAAGCCAATCTGCAGGCGGAATTGCCCCAAAAAACGCCGCCCAAAAGGCGGCGCACGGAAAAACTTACAATCTTCCTGCTGGCGAAAAACGGTAAAATCGCCCTCGAAAAGCGTCCCGCACAAGGGCTTCTCGCGGGGCTTTGGGGTTTCCCCGCCATGGAAGGACACCTCAAAAAGAAAGAAGCGGAGGAGGCGCTGCAAGCCATCGGCCTTATCCCCGCAAAACTCCACGCGCTCCCCACCGCACAGCACATCTTCTCCCATATCACATGGCAAATGGTCGGTTGGCGCGTCGAACTGGCGGAAACTTCGAGCGATAAACCATCCTCTGTGACAAAATCCTCGCCTGCTTCAACCGAAGCCGTCGAGGCAAATGCACGCCCTGCCTCCCTGCGCCTCCATGAAGCCGCCGCTCCCTACGATGCTCAGACAAAAACGCCGCCGCTTCTCTGGGTGACGGCACAGGAAATCGCCGACATTTACAGCGTGCCTGCCGCCTACCGCAGCTACTTTCCTTATCTTCAAGAACCGGACGGGGCGTCGTCCTGACTATTTCAGCAAAACATCCTGCTTTCGCGGCTCTACAATATTTACCAGCAGCTGATTCAACCGGCTGCACAGCTCCACCTCATTCCGTACAAGACAGTCCGCCACAGAAAGGACGCTCTGCGCCGGCTCATGCGTCAATCCCGAGGCGATGGCAATGTCCGCGGCACGCATCGCCTCCACATCGTTATGACCATCGCCGATGAAGACGACGCGATGCCCTGCGACACGATATTTTTCAACGACGGTTTCTTTCTTTATGATATTTATAAGCTCTACTACTCGGTTGTTCTCTGTCTTTCCCTCGGAGCAGTAGGCTTCGCAGCCAATTCGTGCGACGAGTTTCGCGACCCAGCACGAAAGATTTCCCGTAGCGATAGCGCAGTGCGCACGATTCTTCCGAATGAACTTCACGATCGGCTCATGAAGTTCCACCCCCTCCAAAAGTGCATCGATCTCATCGATCGGCAGCTTCCCAAGAAGGAAGACGCGTCGAATGAATGATTCGACAAAGGGGACATGCCCCATGACTGTCTGCCGCGTAAGCTCTTCAATCTCTTCCTCCATCGAAAAATGTTTAGCAATAACAGGAAGCGTCTCTTCCTTCGTAATCGTTCCGTCGAGGTCGAAAATAAACTTTGTCATGACTCCGTCTCCCGCCCCTTTCTCATATTGCCTTTCCATGTTAAGCTATCGCGCACGGAAAAGCAAGGGAATATGTATCAGCGCTATGTATAGAAAGGTTTTAGCAAAAAACGATTTCCACGCAAAGGCAGCCGTCGGGCACGACAGCGAATGTATGCCTGAACGTTTACAGATGTATGTCTCCATGGTATAATAAGCCTATATATCAATCGCAGGAAGAAAACGGCTGCAGGAGGGATTTCGGCATGTTTGACGAGAGCGACAAGGTCAGCGCCTATGTGAAACAAAAGAACATCGGCATGAAGATCGATTACAGCGGCAAGGCGAGGCAAGTGCTCAAGAACCGTGCGCCGCAGGACGCCGGCACTGCAGACGACGAGTCGCAGACGGAAGAGCTCGACGGCGCGAGCCGCGCCATGCGCCGCATCATCCAGCAGAAGCTCTTGAACGGCGACGAACTCATGGCGGACGAGATGCGCTTTTTGAAGCGCTCTGATACGGGACTTTACACCAAGGCGCGAGCCGCGCAGGACGCGCGCGAGGCGCTCGTAGAAAAGCTCGAAGCCGCGGCCTCAAAGGAGGAGGCGAGCGAAGCCTTCCTCATCGCGAGCGGCCTCGTGAATGAAGCGGGGAACGCCGCACGTCAAAAGGAAGCGGCAGAGGAAGTGTCCGCGCGCACGCCTTCCACCGATACGAGGGCGTCGGCAAAGACTTCCCCTGCCCGCGATTCGTTCGGTGCTCCGAAGCCGCGCACGCGCTGGAAGCTCGATGCAGCGAGCGCGTCGGGCACGACTACTGCAAAAACCTCAACGACGACGAAAACCGCCGCAAAGCAGCAGCCTGTGCATTCTGCATCTGCCTCCCCCGCTGCAGTACGCGAAAAGCGCACGGGCAGCGCTCCGCCGCCCAAGACGAGTTCCGCCTTCGTGCAGCAGCCCGAGGACACGACGGGTATCGAATTCATCATGGCGCGCGCCCTGCAAGCAGCATGGGCGAAATTCACACAAACGGCGAAATATCGGGAACTCACGAGCACAACCGAGCGATCCGTCGAAAACCTCGACCCTGCCAGCATGACGGTAGCCACGCGCTTCTTCAGCGCATCACGCGCCTACCGTAACCTGCCGAAGCCTCGCAAGGGTGTACCGATGCAGTCGTTCGACAGCGAAACTTGACAGAGGAAAAGCCGCCCCGCGCACGGGGCGGCTTTTCCTCTGTCAACGGCACAGCGAGATCACGGCATCTTCCAACAATTCCGCGCCGCCCTGCCCCGTCTTGAGCAGATAGTCGGCGTCGATGAGCGAGAGCATCGCCCGCTTCAAAACAGGCTCGGAGAACTTCATGCTCGCGCGTCCCAGCTTCTCCGCGATGAAGGGATTGAGCTTCATCGAAGGGCTCAATGCCTTGCCGCGCACGCCTTGCGCCAGAAGGAGCTTCGCCTGCCACAACTGGCGCACATGGCGCACCATCAGGGCAAGCAGCACGGGCGCATACACGCCGTCCGCCGTCTGGCGGCGCAGAAGCGTCAGAGCCTTCTTCACGTCCTTCTCGCTCACCGCATCCAGCATCGCAAACGACGATACCTCGGGCAACCCCGAGAACACAGCGGCAAGCTCCGCCCTGCCAATGCGCTTCTCCGTAGTATAGAGCGCGAGCTTTTCAAACTCCTTGTCGAGATACGAGAGCGAGACTTCATGCATCATGGAGACGGCGCCCATGAAGTACGCATGCGCCTCGCGGTCAAACTCCCTGTGAATCTCGGCGAGCTTTCCCGCGAGCCAGTCGCCGATCTCCCACGGGCGCACGGCATCGGCATCGAGCACCGCGCCCGCCGCCTCAATCGCCTTGTACGCCTTGCGCCGCTTGTCCGCCTTGCCCGCGCAGAGGAAGATCACATAGGCGTAGTCGGGCATGTCGGCAAGAAGATGCAGCAGGCGCTCTTCCTTCTTGTCCGCGCCGCTCTTCTTCCCTTTCGCTGCCTTCGCCTCCTCGCCGTCCGCTGCCGTCCGCTTCTTCTCGCGAAAAAGGGGACTGTCCTGCACGAGCACGACATGCTTTGGCACGAAGAACGGCACCGTTTCCAAGAGGCCGATGAGCGCGTCGGCATCCATGTCGGGCGCGGCTTCTTCCAATGCGTCCCGCAGACCCTCGCCCGCGGGAAAGAGGCGCTCCAAGATCGCCGCCTTCGCCTTCTCGATGTAGTAATGCTCCTCGCCCGCGAGCAGGTAGACATGCTTCGGCTCTCCCTTGCGGAGCGCCGCCATGAACGGCCCGTACTTCAACGCCTCACCTCATCCGTCAAAACAGAAGCTATGGCAAAAAGAGCCATAGCTTCTGCACGCTTCCTATAAAAATCTGCTAAAAATCTGCGCCCTTACATCACGTTCTGCGGCTTGCCCGCAAGGTACGCCTGCACATTCTTGAAGGCGATGACGGCACGCTTTTCCATCGCCTCCTGCGTCGCAAAGCCGACATGAGGCGCGAGAATGACGTTCGGCGCATGAAGCAGCGGATGATCGCTCGCGATCGGCGGCTCGCCCTCGAAGACGTCGATGCCCGCACCCGCGATGCGTCCTTCCTTGAGGGCATCTGCCAGAGCTTTGCTGTCGACGACGGGACCGCGCGCCGTGTTGATGAGGATCGCCGTCTTCTTCATCTTGGCAATTTCTTTCTCGCCGATCAAACCCTTCGTCTCCGCCGTCAGCGGCACATGCAGCGAAACGATGTCCGAGACTTCCATCAGCTCGTCGAGACTCACATACTTCGCCCCGTCGATCTTCGCTTCCTTGCGGTTGTAGTAGTACACCTCACAGCCGAACGCCTGCGCGAGCGCGATCGTGCGCCTGCCGATGGCGCCTGCGCCGACGACGCCGAACTTCTTGCCCGAAAGCTCGATGCCGAGAAGTCCGGCGCGCGTCTTGCCCGCACGCACCGCCTCATCTGAGGCAAGCATTTTGCGGTAGAGTCCGATTGCCAGGCCGATGGCAAGCTCGCTGACCGCCTCATTGGCGTAGCCCGAGCAGTTGGAAACGACGATGTCATGCGCCTTGCAGTAGTCCATCGCCACATGGTCGACGCCCGTGAAGGCGACGCTCAGGAACTTGACGTCCGAAAGCTCCTGCAGGACGTTTTCCTTGAACGGCATGTTCGCGAGCATGACAAGCTCTGCCCCCTTGGCACGCGCCGCCTTTTCCGCGTCGTCCTGCGGCGGCGTATTGCAGTAGACCATTTCAAGTTCTTGAGGCAGATACTCCTTTTTCAGCGCCTCCGCCTGCGCCTCCGAGATCCCCAGCGGCTCCGTGATTACGAGTTTCATGCGAATCCTCCCTTTCTTGACTGCCAAGAATGTTTGGATGCCTCCCCTTACCCCGCATCCGATATTGCGCTTCCATTATAGCATATCGGCCTGTCAAATTCATCTCATCGGCGTGAGCAAGCGCGCATAAACTTTCCGCTGCCCGGCTTCACGACATCATTTCATCTGCCTTCCCAGCTTCCTAAAAACCTACGCTTCCGCTTCTGCTCCCTTTTCTTTTGCCCCCAGAAATGCTATAGTCAGAGACAAAACGAAAGACAAGGAGCAATACCATGAATCCATCGAAAAAAGGCGTCGCGCTCGTGGCGCTCGGCGCGCTGCTCTGGGGCGGCTCGGGCGTCGCCGCGCAATTCCTGCTGCAGCAAAAAGGATTTTCCACCGAATGGCTCGTCATGATGCGCATGACGCTCGCAGGCATACTGCTTCTGCTGCTCGATGCGGCAAAGAACCGCGAGAGCATCTTCTCCGTTTGGCGAAACCGCACGGCGGCGAAGCGACTTCTCTTCTTCAGCCTGTTCGGCATGCTCGGCGTGCAGTACACGTATTTTTCTTCCATCGAGCACGGCAACGCGGCAGCGGCGAGCGTCCTGCAGTACCTGATGCCGATCATCGTCGTCCTCTGGCTCACCCTGAAGAGCCGCAGCCTGCCGTCGCTGCGCGAGAGCGGCTGCGTGCTGCTCGCCTTCGTCGGCACGTTCCTCATCTTGACGCGCGGCAGTCTCTCGACTCTCGCCATCCCGCCCATCGCTCTCTTCTGGGGCGTCGCTTCCGCTTTCTGCGCTGCCATCTACACCATACAGCCCAAATGGCTGCTGGACAATTTCCGCTCGCCTCTCGTCATCGGCTGGGCGATGCTCCTCGGCGGCTTCCTGCTCATGCCCTTTCGCGCACCATGGAACTTCGCCGGCGTCTTGGACGCCGCCTCCGTCGCCGTATTCGTCTATGTCGTCCTCTTCGGTACGGTCATCGCCTTTTGGTCATATCTCGAAAGCCTCAAATACATCCGGCCGAGCACCATCGGCATCCTGAGTTCCATCGAGCCTTTGTCCGCCGTACTCCTCTCCACCGCGCTGCTCGCCGTCCCCTTCGGCCTCACCGAATCGGTCGGCGTCGTGCTGATCCTGTTCTCCATCGCGCTTCTCAACAAGCGCTGACGCAGTATCTTGCAGCATGACTTTCTGCAAAACTTTCCTCTCGCGCTATACATTTCCAAATAAATCATGTATGATGAAAGAGGTCAACAAACGACGATTTCAAGGAGGAGAAATCTATGGGCAATATCGACACCACCTGTGTGAATGCGATCCGTGCACTTTCGGCGGACGCCGTGCAGAAGGCGAACTCCGGCCATCCGGGCCTGCCGCTCGGCGCAGCCCCGATCGCTTACGAACTCTGGGCGCACCACATGAAGCACAACGGCAAGAATCCAAACTGGGCGAACCGCGACCGCTTCATCCTCTCCGCCGGGCACGGCTCCGCCATGCTCTATTCCCTGCTGCACCTCTTCGGCTACGGACTGACGCTCGACGACCTCAAGAACTTCCGCCAGGACGGATCCTTGACGCCCGGCCATCCCGAGTACCGTCATACGAAGGGCGTGGAAGCCACGACAGGGCCTCTGGGCGCAGGCATGGGCATGGCGGTCGGCATGGCGATTGCTGAAGCGCATCTCGCCGCCATCTTCAACAAGCCGGATTTCCCCATCGTCGATCACTACACCTTTGCCCTTGGCGGCGACGGCTGCATGATGGAGGGCATCTCCTCCGAAGTCTTCTCGCTCGCGGGCACACTCGCCCTCGACAAGCTCATCGTGCTCTACGACAGCAACAATATTTCCATCGAGGGCGGCACCGACCTCGCCTTTACCGAAGACGTGGAAAAGCGCATGGCGGCCTTCGGCTTCCAGACACTCACGGTCGAGGACGGTACGGATCTCGCCGCCATCGGCAAGGCGATCGAAGAGGCAAAGGCGGACAAGAAGCGGCCGTCCTTCATCACGATCAAAACGAAGATCGGCTTCGGCTGCCCCGCCAAGGAAGGCAAGGCGAGTGCCCACGGCGAACCGCTCGGCGAAGAAAACCTGCGCGCGCTCAAGGAAAACCTCGGCTGGGAAAATCCTGCCGAGAGCTTCTGCGTTCCCGCCGCCGTCTACGAACATTACGAGAAGCTCGCCGCTGAGGGCGCGGCTCTTGAGGCAAAGTGGAACGAGCTTTTTGCCGCCTACTGCGCGAAATACCCCGAGGAGAAGGCTCGCTGGGATGCGTTCCACGCGCCCGTCGATGCTGCGGCGCTGCTCAAGAGCGAGGACTTCTGGGCGTACGAGGACAAGCCCGCCGCGACGCGCGCCTTGTCGGGCAAGATGATCCAGCGTCTCAAGGAGATCGTGCCGCAGCTCATCGGCGGCAGCGCAGATCTCGGGCCGTCGAACAAGACCGTGATGGACGGCGCAGGCGATTTCAGCCGCACGGATCGTACGGGACGCAACCTGCACTTCGGCGTGCGCGAACTCGGCATGGCAGCAATCGCCAATGGCCTCGCGCTGCACGGCGGCGTCCTGCCCTACATCGCGACCTTCTTCGTGTTCAGCGATTACACGAAGCCCATGCTGCGCCTCGCCGCACTCATGGGGCTGCCCGTCGTCTACGTGCTCACGCACGACAGCATCGGCGTCGGTGAAGACGGCCCGACACACGAGCCGATCGAGCAGCTTGCCATGCTGCGCTCGACGCCAAACGTCAACGTCTTCCGCCCTGCCGACGCGACGGAAACGGCCGCCGCTTGGTACAGCGCCGTGACGAGCAAGGATGCGCCGACCGTCCTCGCGCTCACGCGCCAGAATCTGCCGCAGCTTGCAGGAAGCTCCAAGGAAGCCCTGAAGGGCGGCTACATCATTTCCGAAGCGAAAGGGGCGCCGCAGGGCATCCTCATCGCCACCGGCTCTGAGGTATCGCTCGCCATCGAGGCGCAGGAAGAACTCGCCAAAGACGGCATCGCCGTGCGCGTCGTCTCCCTGCCGTCCGTCGACGTCTTCGAGCAGCAATCCGCTGAATACAGGGAAAGCGTCCTGCCGAAATCCATCCGCGCCCGCGTCGCCGTCGAAGCGGCCGCCGGCTTCGGCTGGGAGCGCTACACAGGACTCGACGGTGCGACCGTCACGATGCACGGCTTCGGCGCTTCCGCCCCTGCCGGCGTCCTCTTCAAGAAGTTCGGCTTCACGAAGGAAAACGTCGTCGCGACAATGAAGAAGGTTCTGGAACAATAATCGCACAAAAGAAAAAGGAGCTGTCCCGCGCAGCTCCTTTTTGCGTGCCTCAGTGAACGAGGCTCACTTGCCTACGAAATCCCATGCTTTCTTGACCTTCGCGGCAAGCCCCTCGATCTTCTTCGTGGCGACGCCGCAGACGGCGATACGCACGCCGCGCTTCAAGGGAACGGCGAAGACAAGATCATCATGCAGCTTGTCCGCCACAGCCTGCGGATCTTCCGAAGGCACGGCGAGGAAGAAGCCCGCCTTGTACGGCAGCGCCTTGAGGCCGCAGTCCTGCGCCTCCTTCATGAAGAGCGCACCGCGCGAGCGCACGATCTGATAGAGCGCATCGCGCTCCTTCTCGTAGGCGGTGAGAAGCGCCGCATCCTGCTGAATCGTTGCCAGCAGCGCCATCGCGCCGCGATTGATGTTAGACCATGTCGCACGGCTCGAAAACTTGTTGACGTCAGAGAATTCCTCAATGACGGCGCGGCTTGCGGAAAGACCGACGATTGCTCCCGTGCGCTGCCCGTAGAGCGTATACCCCTTGGACATGCTGAAGGCGAACATGATGAATACATTCTCGGGAAGATGTGCGAACTTTTCCATGAAGCCGCGCGTCTCGTCCTTCGTGCCGCTGTACTCGATGTAGGCGATATCAACGAGAACGCTCATGCGCTTGCCCTTCTTCGCATGGGCCTTTACGGTCGCAAGAACCGCATCCCAGTCCTCATCGGAAAGCGTATAGCCCGTCGGATTGTGTGCAGGCGTATTGAGGATGATGAGAAGAGAATCCTGTTTTTCGAGAAGCGCCTCCACCTTCGCCGTGAAGGCGGCAGCATTGAAGGCAAGCGCCTCGTCGAAGAGCTGGAATGTCTCCAAGCGCCGCCCGATATTCTGACAGAGCGCGTTGTAAGGGCCCCAGAACCAATCGGCAGTGAGCACGGCTTCGCCGATCTCCGAGTAGTTTTCGATCGCGTGGTGGACGGCGCCCGTGCCGCCCGCCGTCGCGACGGCCTCGACATAGCCTTCCGGCCGATGATTGCCGAAGACGATGTCCTTCACGCTCTCAAGATATGCAGGCAGACCCGCGACAGGCGCATAGGCGATGATTTCGGGAATCGGCAGCTCGCGCAGCACCTTCTCGACCGTCGGTATGCAAGCGAGCTTTTCATCCTCGCCAAAGATCGCACCCAATGTGGCGTTCGTGATCTTCTCTGCTCCATGCTCCTTCGCCGCCATCGTCGCCGCGCCGCTCGCGGCGAAAATCACGTCGTTCAGAACCTTATTTTCCGTATGCGATGCTGCCATCTTCGTGCTCATTTTATATGAAGCCTCCCACTTGCCTTGTTTCCTGCGGAATCACCGGATGTATCGGCGCTCCCTTATTTCTTCATCGAGTCCCGCTCAGCCGCGCGGAAAGAACTCGTCGTGGATCGCGTTCGCCGCTTCCTTGAGCCTATCCTTCGTGATCAGGCAGGAAATGCTGATTTCCGACGTGCTGATGATGTCGATGTTGACGTCTGCCTTCTGCAGGGCGCCGAACATGCGCGCCGCGATGCCGGGGTTGCCGAGCATGCCGACGCCAACAATGGAAACCTTCGCGACGTTCTCCTCGACGAGAACCGACACGGCGTTGAGCTTCTTCTTGACGTCCTCGACGATCTCACGCGCCGTTTCGAGATCGTCGACGGCGACAGTGAAGACCATGTCCGTCACGTTATGCTCGATGTTTCGCACGCTCTGCACGATCATGTCCACGCTCACATTGGCATCAGCGAGCGCAGAAAAGAGGGAATGTGCGACGCCCGGCTGGTTCGGCACACCCATGACGGCAAGTTTTGCCACCTTGTCGTCGTGTGCCAGCCCCCTGATTTCAAAATCCTTCTCTTCCATTGTATAAGCCTCCCTGATCATCGTGCCGGTTTTCTCGATAAACGTCGAGCGTACATGGATGGGAATGCCGAAGTGCTTGCCCATCTCCACGGAGCGCGGCTGCATGACACCTGCGCCAAGGCGCGCCATCTCCAACATCTCGTCGTAAGTAATCTCCTGCATCTTGCGTGCACCTTGGACGAGGCGCGGGTCGGCAGAGTAAATGCCGTCCACATCCGTGAAAATCTCGCAGCTGTCCGCAGCGAGAGCGCCCGCAAGAGCCACGGCCGAGGTGTCTGAGCCGCCGCGTCCGAGCGTCACGGGATCGCCGAAGGAGTCAGCGCCCTGAAAGCCTGCAACGACGACGATATTTCCCTCATTGAGCGCTTCCTCGACGCGCTTCGGTTCGATGCCGATGATGCGCCCCTTCGTATGCACGGAATTCGTACCCATGCCGACCATCGCGCCCGTCAAGGAGACCGCCTTATGCCCCATCGAGCAGAACGCCATCGCTAAGAGCGCGATGGAAACTTGCTCACCCGTCGTCAACAGCATGTCCATCTCACGCGCATAATGGTACGGATTCTTGTCTATGCCGCGCGCCAGCTCGATGAGATCATCGGTCGTGTCTCCCATGGCGGAGACGACGACGACGACCTTGTCTTCGGGCCTCATGCCATCGAGGACACGCCGCGCCACCGCTTTGATTTTTTCCGTAGTGGCAACCGAGCTGCCGCCAAACTTCTTTACGATCAGAGCCATAACTTCCTCCTAGATTGCCCGTAGACAAGAAAAATGTCACGAGCAAAAATGTCCTTTGAGAATGGTCATTCGTTACAAAATCTCAAGAAATGAGCTTGACCGCCTTATATTATACAAGAATTTCATGTCCACGTCTAGCGAGAAACAAAAAAATACAAAATGCAAATGGACAACCACGCTTCTCCATGCTATATTGCTGGAAAAGGAAGTGATTGCATGGGAAAGACGCGGCTTATCGTGCCGGAAGGACTGACTTGTATGGCGCTTCGGGAGTTTTTGCAGAAGGAGTGCGGCTTCTCCACGACGCTCTGGAAAAAACTGCGGCGTTCGGGCACGTTCTCGCTGAACGGACTCCCCGCCAATGCCGCACAGACCCGCATCAAAAGCGGCGATGAACTTTGCTGGCATCTGGCGGAAGAGAGCCGCATCTCGCCCGAAGACATTCCGCTCGACATTCTCTATGAGGATGCGGCTCTTCTCATCGTCAACAAGCCTGCAGGCATACTCGTTCATCCGACGGGCGGCGAGCACAGTCATACACTCGCCAATGCCGTGCTCTTTCACTATGAAGCGCACGGTGAAAAGCACGCCTTTCATCCCGTGCACCGCCTCGACCGCCAGACGAGCGGACTCGTGCTCATCGCCAAGGAGGCGCACATGCAGCACCTCTTGTCCGCACATGACGCAATCGAGCGCATCTACTTTGCCGTCATCGAAGGCAAACTGCCCGAGCCTTGCGGCACGATCACTGCGCCCATCGCGCGCCGCCCCGGCAGCATCATCGAGCGCATGGTCTCACCTGCGGGAAAATACGCCGTCACGCACTATGAAACGCTTGCAGAGCATGGCGGGCTTTCGCTTCTCGCGCTTCGCCTGGCAACGGGACGCACGCATCAGATCCGCGTCCACCTCGCGCACCTCGCTCATCCGCTCCTCGGCGATGACCTCTACGGCGGCAGAACGGATCGCATCGCCCGTCAAGCGCTGCACGCCCATCGCCTACACCTTCGTCATCCGTCGAGTGGCGAAGAAATCACCGTGCACGCACCTCTGCCTGCAGATATGTCCGTCTTTTTCCCCGAAATCTACGGTAATTTTTCTCTTTTCACGAAAGATTCATGACGCTTTCATTAAATTATGATATAATAGAGTGGTAAACGAGTATCATCTATTCATAGGAGGTTGAGATCATGCCACTCATCGGAACAAAAGAAATGTTCAAGAAAGCCCACGAGGGCGGCTACGCCATCGGCGCTTTCAACGTCAACAACATGGAGATTGTTCAGGGCATCACCGAAGCGGCAGCGGCTGTGAAGTCCCCCATCATCCTGCAGGCTTCCGCCGGTGCGCGAAAGTATGCGAAGCCCGCCTACCTCAAGCACCTCGTGCAGGCTGCACTCGAATGCGAGGATCTGCCCATCGCCCTGCATCTCGACCACGGCCCGGATTTCGAGACCTGCAAATCCTGTATCGACGACGGCTTCACTTCCGTCATGATCGACGGCTCGCACTTGAGCTTCAAGGAGAACATCGAACTTACGAAGCGCGTCGTCGAGTACGCCCATGCACACAATGTCGTCGTCGAGGGCGAGCTTGGACAGCTCGCGGGCATCGAGGACGATGTGAAGGTTGCCGCTGAAGATGCGCACTACACACGTCCCGAAGAGGTCGAGGAATTCGTCTCTAGCACGGGCGTCGACTCCCTCGCGATCGCCATCGGCACGAGCCACGGCGCCTTCAAGTTCAAGCCCGAGCAGTGCACGAAGAACGCCCAGGGCGTGCTCGTACCGCCCGAACTGCGCTTCGACATCCTCGCGGAAATCGAAAAGCGCCTGCCGGGCTTCCCCATCGTACTGCACGGCGCCTCGTCCGTCATTCCCAAGTACGTCAAGATCATCAACGACAACGGCGGCAACCTCGCTGACGCCATCGGCATCCCCGAGGATCAGCTGAGGAAGGCGGCGAAGTCGGCGGTCTGCAAGATCAACATCGACTCCGACCTGCGCCTCGCCATGACAGCAGGCATCCGCGAGCACTTCAAGCAGCATCCCGAGCACTTCGATCCGCGCCAGTACATCGCACCAGGACGCGACTACATCCGCGAACTCGTCGAGCACAAGATCAAGGAAGTCCTCGGCTCAGACGGCAAGGCCGCAGAGGTCATGGCACTCTTGAAGTAAGCTCAGACGCTTTACGAATATTGTGCACCGTCTCAATAAACGTTCTCCCAAAATCGTGCAGAAAGCAGCTTTCTGCACGATTTTTATATTTTGATATTTATTTTCAATTTCGTTTACTTTCTGCATGCATAGATGTATAATAGAACTGGAAACGATTTAAGGAGGTATGCAAAATGAATCAAGAGCAGCTCAATCGCATGACCAGCGGCAAGGGTTTCATCGCCGCCCTCGACCAGAGCGGCGGTTCGACACCGAAGGCGCTGAAGGCTTATGGCGTCGATGAGAGCGCCTATTCTAACGACGAGGAGATGTTCACGCGCGTTCATGAGATGCGCACGCGCATCATCAAAAGCCCCTCGTTCACAAAGGAGCAGATTCTTGCGGCCATCCTCTTCGAAAACACGATGGATCGCAAGATCGACGGCCTCTATACGGCGGACTACCTGTGGGAGAAGAAAGGCATCGTGCCGATTTTGAAGGTTGACAAGGGACTCGCCGCCGAGAAGAACGGCGTACAGCTCATGAAGCCCATCGACGGACTCTCCGCCCTCCTCGACCGCGCAGTAGAGCACCATATCTTTGGCACGAAGATGCGCTCCGTCATCAAGGAGGCGAACAAAGAGGGCATCAAGGCTGTCATCGAGCAGCAGTTTGCCGTCGGCAAAGAGATCCTCGCCAAGGGACTCGTCCCCATCCTAGAGCCTGAAGTCGACATCCATTGCGCCAAGAAGAAAGATGCAGAAGCCATCATGCTCGAAGAGATCAAAGCGCATGTGGCGAAGCTTCTCGCCGCCGACAAGATCATGCTCAAAGTCACGATTCCGACGAAGGAAAATCTCTATGAAGAACTCATGAAGGATCCACACGTCGTGCGCATCGTCGCTTTGAGCGGCGGTTACCCGCAGGATGAGGCCAATGAGAAGCTTGCCAAGAATCGCGGCCTCATCGCCAGCTTCTCACGCGCCCTCGCCCAGGATCTTCGCGCAAGCCAGAGCGACGCCGAGTTCGACAAGGTTTTGAAGACCGCCGTCGACGGCATCTACAAGGCCTCCATCACCTGAGAAAGCGCAGATCATTCTTTCCAAGAATCTGCAAAGAAAAGGCAGGACAGCAAACGATATGCTGTCTTGCCTTTTTCTTTGCAGGATTTTCCAATCTTGACAGAGAAAATCCCCTGCTATATGATAGGGTACTAGAGGGTATCACATACGAACCTTCTCGTGACCCCCTATATCATACAAACCAAGGATGTGTTCTCCATGCATACTTCAAAGAAAAAATTTCTTGCCATCATACTTTCACTCTTCGTCTTGCTCCTCGCTGCAGCATACCTATGCTCGAGCAGCTTCCAAGGCGGCGTTCCCGTTCTCAACTATCACCAGATCAACGACCGTGACCACAACGCCCTGACGCTGAGCACGCCCGAGTTCGAAGCGCAGATGCAGTATCTCGCCGAAAACGGCTACCATCCCATTACGCCGAACGAACTTGCCGATCACCTCGAAAACGGCGCCCCTCTGCCCGAAAAACCCATCCTCCTCACCTTCGACGATGGCTATATCGACAATTACGAAAACGCCTATCCTATCCTGCAAAAATACGGGCTTAAAGGTTCCATCTTCATCATCACGGACTATCTAAACGTCTATCCGAACTATCTCACATGGGAAATCTGCCAAGAGATGCAGGACTCGGGCATCATCGACATCGAGTGCCACACAATGACCCATGTCGCGCTCAGCGAGCTTTCCTCTGCCGAAGAGCTGCAGCACGAAGCTGTCGACTCCAAGAAAGCGATTGAATCACACCTCAATAAAAAAGTCACTTCTATCGCCTACCCCTGCGGCGCTTACAATGACGAAGTGCAGCGTGTCGTAAGGGAAGCCGGCTACCGCACGGCTTTCACCGTCAACTACGGGCTCGACCATCCCGGCGACGACCAATATGCGCTCAACCGCATACCGATCTTTGGCTCCAACTCTCACTCCTTCCTGCGCTTCAAGCTGCGCCTCCTCTTCACTCCAATCTTCTCCCGCCTGCAAAACGTGCGCACGGAACTTCTAAGCGGCGGTCACGATACCTGTGCACGCTTCATTCCTACACCCTGACACCATACAAGAAACGCCCCCGTTCCGGGGGTGTTTTTCATAAGTGAATGCAATATAGGCAGACAGTAGACAGAGTAAGTCGTAAAATGATACAATCCTTGTAGCCTAAAATACTGATTCGACGGAGGCACTTCTCATGCACCAATACTTGTTTTTCATCGGAGACTTTCCCGTGCGCGCTTACGGGCTGATCCTGAGCCTCAGCATCATCCTGGCGACGGGCGTTGCCTACTTCCTCGCCAAACAGGATGGACGCTACCACAGTCACATCGTCGACATGGGCATTTACTGCGGCATTGCCGGGCTCTTGGGCGCACGGCTCTGGGACGTCTTCTTCTTCGATTGGGATTACTACCAGAACCACCTGACGGAGCTTTTGAACGTCTGGCAGGGTGGCATGGCGATCCAGGGCGGCGTGCTGCTTGGCGCCGTCGTTGGCATCCTCTACACACGCCGTCACGGCATCGACACGTGGGCGCTCGCCGACATCGTAGCGCCCGCCATCATCCTCGGACAAGCGCTCGGCCGCTCGGCCAACCTTCTGAACGGCGACGCCTTCGGCGCACCGACCGGCTCCTCTTTCGGCATACTCTATCCCGAGACGACGCTCGCCTTCCACACCTACGGCAGCCAGCCCCTGTGGCCGGCGGAAATCTGGGAATGCCAGCTTGACGTCTTCATCTTCGCGCTTCTCCTCATCTTTCGCGCGACGAATCATGCGAAGGGACAGGCGTTCGCTCTCTACGTCATGCTCTACTCCGCCGCACGCTTCTTCCTCGAATACCTGCGCGGCGACTACAACGAACTCGTCCTTGGACTGTTCAAATCCGCACAGATGACGAGTCTCGTCGCCTTTGCCATCGCACTCGCCTTCTTCCTCTGGCTCGGCTTCAAAAAGCATACGGCAGAACCGCCGAAGAAGAAAAATCGCAAGCGTGCCGCCCGCACATGAGCGTCCCATCTCAATGAAACGGAGTTCCTGCCATGCAAAAGACAAACCATACGCTTCACATCGGCTGTCACCTTTCGTCTGCCGGCGGCTATCTCGCCATGGGAAAGGCCGCAGTGAACCTCGATGCCGACGTCTTCGCCTTCTTCACACGCAACCCGCGCGGCGGCAGGGCGAAACCGCTCGACATGGACGACGTACGCGCCTTCTGCAAATATCGCGAAGAGCACGGCATCGGCACGCTCGTCGCCCATGCACCCTATACAATGAACGCCTGCGCCGCCAAGGATACTCTACGCGCCTTCGCACGCGAGGCGATGGTAGATGACCTCGCACGTCTCGAGCATATCCCGAACACGCTCTACAACTTCCACCCCGGCAGTCATGTACAGCAGGGCGCAGAAAAAGGCATCGAACTTATCGCAGACCTTTTGAACGACGTTCTCGATCCAGCGCAGAAGACGATCGTGCTCCTAGAGACCATGGCGGGCAAGGGAACGGAGGTCGGGCGCAGCTTCGAGGAAATCGCCGCCATCATCGAGCGCACAGACTGCAAGGAACGGCTCGGCGTCTGTCTCGATACCTGTCACGTTTGGGATGCAGGATATGACATCGCAAACGATCTCGACGGCGTACTTGAAGAATTCGACCGTGTAATCGGCCTCTCCCGCCTTCATGCCGTCCATCTCAACGACAGCCTCAACGTCCGCGCCGCCCGCAAGGATCGTCACGCACGCATCGGCGAAGGAGAAATCGGACTCGAAGCCCTGACGCGCGTCATCCGTCACCCGAAGATTCGCCATCTGCCTTTCATCTTGGAAACACCGAACGACGATGCAGGATATGCAAGAGAGATTGCCCTGCTCAGGGAGCGCTCTGAATAAGCGTCCCTTGCACAAGTTCCGCTAGATAATGCGCCGTCAGCGCGAGCGCAGCGGGATCTACGCGAAAGCTCGGATTGTGGATGGCAGCGGACAATCCCGTTCCAACCAGCACGAAACAGCCAGGCACATTTTCCTGATAGAAGGCAAAATCCTCGCCGCCCAAAGATTTCGGAGCAGGCACAATCTGCAAATCACACGCCTCTGCCACCCGCTTGGAAAACGATGTCCAAAAAACATCGTTCGCCGTCGCCGGCGGCCCTTCGTACCAATCCGTCACCACCTCAGCGCCATGCGCCTGTGCCAGACCTTCGGCCAAAGCACAGACGCGCTTACGAATCAAGGCGCGTTCTTCTCCATCCATGCTGCGCGTCGTTCCTTCGACGAGCGCTTCTTCAGGGATGACGTTCCACGTATTGCCCGCGGCGACATGCGTGACGCTCACAAGCCCTGCCGAAAACGGATGAAGGTTGCGCGCGACGACGGTCTGCACCGCTTGGATGAACCCCGCCGCCAAAGGAATCGGATCGATGCCGCGCTGCGGATGCGCGGCATGCGTCCCCTTGCCGATGAAGCGAAATACGAAGCGGTCGACTGCCGCCGTGACAGCACCTTCCGATATGCCGACCGTGCCAACCGTCAAAAGGGGCGACGCGTGGAGTCCGAAAATTGCCTGTACATCGCGCAGGGCTCCTGCCTCCATGAGTACCTTAGCCCCGCCCGGCGCCTCCTCTGCTGGCTGGAAGAACAGGCGCACGCGCCCTTTCAGCTCCATCTCGCGCTCTTTGAGCAGAAGCGCCGCACCGAGAACGGATGCTGTATGAAAATCATGCCCGCAGGCGTGCATGCGTCCCTCATTCTCCGAGCGGTACGGCAAATCCGTCTGCTCTTCGATGGGCAGGGCGTCGATATCGGCACGCAAGGCAACGACAGGCTCACCCTCGCCCACTTCCGCAACAATTCCTGTCGAAAGCGGCAATTTAAGAATGCGTATGCCCGCACATTCCAAGGAGGCACGGATACGCTTCGTCGTTTCCACTTCTTCATAGGAAAGCTCCGGATGGCTGTGAAACCACTGAAATTCTTCCTCGATATATGCTTCGATGTTTTCGATAGCTGACATAATGTTTTGCCTCTCTAATTCATATATGTTTAGTATATTATATGGTATTATATAGTGACTGCCCCATTTTGTCAACAAATCTTCTCGTCCCGCTGTATCATCTAAAGACATCAAAAAAATCCACACACGGCACAGACCTACAGTTTCTGCAGCAAAATAATCTGCACATGCAGCAAATTTTTGGGGCATGAATAAAAACCGGCACCCGTCAAGGACAGATGCCGTTTTTTATTCATGCCTGCAGATCATCGACATGCACCAGGCGCGTGCAAATGCGCCGCGCTAATGCCTCGTTGTGCGTGATAGCAATGAGGATCATATCATGTCTTTCGACTTCCTGTAAGATGACCGACCAGATCTGCGCCTGTGTGATGGGATCAAGGCTTGCCGTGATCTCGTCGGCGATGAGCACGCGCGTCTGGGGACTGAGCGCGCGCAGAATCGACAGCCGCTGCAGCTGACCGCCCGAGAGCTCGTTCGGCCAGCGTGTGAGCCAATCAGGCTCGGCGCCGATCGCCCTGAGGAGTTCATCCGGCACATCCCATGCTTCGCTCAGGGAATCCTTCACCTTCCAGCGCGGATCCATCGCCTTTTCCGGATGCTGATAGATGAGCTGGATGGGATTGTAACCGCCCTTCGGCAAGGCTGCACCGTCCAATGCAATAGACCCTTCCTGCAGCGGCAGATAGCCTGCAAGGAGCAGCGCGAGCGTGCTCTTGCCGCGCCCGCTTGATCCTAAAAGAGCGAGCCGCTCCCCGTCTGCAATATGCAAAGATATATTCTGCAGAACGGGAGCGTTCATCCCATAGCGATAGGAGAGATTCTTCACATCGAGCATCTCATGCACCTCCCGCTTCCGTCATCTGCCGCACCTCTTGCGCCGAATAGACCTTGAAACTGTTCTGCGGCAGGGCATGATAGAGCGCCTGTGTATAGGGATGCTGCAGATCGCTGCCGTCGCCGCGAAATGCAGCGGCCGGAACCCTGTCCACGGTTCGGCCTTCATAGAAAACGGCAACCGTGTCGGCAACCTCGACGGCGAGATCGATGTCGTGCGTGATGAGCAGAATGCCCTTTCCCGCATCGGCAAGCTCGCGCAGAAGCTGCAATGCCTCAACGGCGCTCTTGACATCCATGCCGGGCGTCGGCTCGTCCGCGATGATGAGGGCGGCGTCCGTGATGACAGCGGTCGAAAAGAGCACGCGCCGTGCCATGCCGCCCGAGAGCTGGAATGGATACAGGCGCTGAACCTTTTCCTCCAAGTGCAGCCGCCGGAATGTTGCCGCCATATCCACTGGAGAACCGTGAAGCCCACACACCTCTTCGCCAACGCGCATGAGCGGGTCGAGATATGTCACGGACTGCGGAATCAACGCCAGCTCCCGTCCGCGAAGCTCTTCCTGCCGCGCCGCATCCAGCGCGGTTCCGCGATAAAGCATCTCGCCGCTCGTCACGGCATTGTACGGCAGTATGCCGAGTACGGCATGCGCCAAAAGGCTCTTGCCGGAACCGCTTGCGCCGACGACGGCAAGGATCTCTCCCGTCGTCAGACGCAGATTGACGCCGTGCATCCCTGTCACCAGCGTATGCTTCAACGCACCCTGATACATGCGGAAGGACACGGACAGATTCTTTACTTCGAGAAGTTCTTGTCCCATAAAGCCTCCTATTTCTGTCCAGACTGCGGATCAAGAATATCGCGCAGCGTCTCGCCGAGACGATCAAAGATCAGTACGACCAGCAGCAGCAAGAAGCCGGGGAAAAACGCCAACCACCACATGCCGAGCGCCAGATAGCTCATGGACTCCGACAAGATGATGCCGATGGCCGGCATATCGAGCGGCAGTCCGTAGCCCAGAAAGCTGATTGCCGCCTCATGCATGATCGCGTGAGGGAAGAGCAAGACAAGTCCGATGATGTATTGCGGCGCGACATGCGGCACAAAATGACGGCGCGCGATGGAGAACCACGAATATCCATACTGCCGTGCCGCCAGAACATAGGGCTGCGAGCGCAGCTGCATGACTTCCGCACGGATGACACGCGTCAAACGCGGCCAATGCGTGACGATGACGCCGATGGATACGCCGAGGATTCCGCCGCCCATCATCACCGAAATCATGAGGATGAGGAGGATGTGCGGAATTCCCATGCAGAGATCGACGAGCCAAAGAACGAAGCGATCCACCTTGCCGCCGAATGCCGCCGACAACGTTCCGAGGATGAGCGCGATGCAGGAGCTGAAAAACGCGGCGGCAAAACCGATCTGCAGACTGATCGACATGCCCTTGACGGAGCGCAGAAACATGTCGCGCCCCATGTTGTCCGTACCGAACGGATGTAGAAAGGACGGTGCAAGATTTTTCTGCCCAAAGTCGACGGCATAGGAACTCTCATCCATCGTCGTACCCCAGAGGAGCAGTCCCAAAATGAACAGGGTCGCAAACACGGCAAAGATGAGTCGGCGCTGACGGACACTCAGACCGCTTTGCACGAGGGGAAGCGCCTTGTTCATGACATCCCCCTCCCCTCTCGCAGCTGCGGATCCACAATCCCATATAGGATGTTGGCGATGAGATTGCCAACAAAGATAAAAACCGCACTGAAAATCGCAATGCCGAGCAGCAGCGAAAGATCACCGCGCAGCCCCGCCATCGTGACCGTACTGCCCAGTCCCGGGTAGGAGAACACCGTCTCGGCGAGAATCGCTCCGCCGAACAGCTCATTGAAGGAAGCAAACTGCAAGGTGATCGCGGGCATCAGAATGTTTCGCAGACCATGCCGCCGCACGCGCTGCCAAAGATTCTCGCCGCGCGCCTCGGCAAAGAGCATGTAGTTCGTCCCCATCACCTCGATCATCTTTTCACGCGTCTGCAGCGCGATGGCAGAAATCCCCGTGACGCTGAGCGTCAACGCCGGCAAAATCAGATGATGAATCTGATCGGCCAGCGTCACCTCCTCATGCAATTTTCCAATAGGAGCGGCGAGCGCCAGCGGAAACCACTGCAGCTTGACCGCGAAGATCATGAGGAACAAAAGCCCGAGCCAGAAGACCGGTACGGAGACGCACAGAAGGGAAAATCCCTGAATTGCCTTGTCCAGGCGGCTGTCACGGTACATTCCCGCGAGCACGCCCAGAACGAAGCCGATTGCGCCCGACAACGTCCACGCCGTCATCATCAAGAGAAGCGTAAGGCGAAACTTTTCTCCGATGACTTCGAGTACAGGGGCGCGATAGATGAACGATGTGCCGAAATCACCATGCAAAATATTCCCCGCCCAAAGCAGGAAGCGTTCGAGCGGCGGCTTGTCAAAGCCCCAATAAGAGGCAATGAGCGCATGCTGCTCCGCCGATGCCGCCTTATTGATAAAGTACGCGTCGATGGGATCGATGGGCGAATTGGCGAGCAGGATAAAACTGATGACGCTCACCGCAGCGAGGAGGAGCACAAGCCGAAACAGATTGCCCCCAAGAAAGCAGAAGATTCTCTTATCCATTTACTTCCTCCACTGCCATTCGTCAAGTGTTATAAGGATCCCCATGCCCTGTCCGCGCTCACCCGCACGCAGCTGACCGAGATCGAGCTGATTGTTGACGAAATACGGCATCTGAACCGTCGCAATCCAAAGATAGGGGATATCGACCTTCGGCCCTGTCATGCCATCCCACTGTGCCGCACGGAACTCGCGCAGCATCTCCTCATCGGTCGCAGCGGCAAGTGCCCGATCGATATGCACATCAACCGTCGGGTTGCGATACATGGCAGAGTTGTTGATGACATTCACCCCGACCTGCGAGGAATGGAAATAATTGTAGATCACTTGCGGCGTATAGTCGCCGCCCGCCCATACCGTCGGGATGTTGCGCGCTATCTTGCGGGCCTCCGACCATGGCGTCGACTTTGCGATGATGTTGATGCCGAGCTTCTTCGCATCCTGTGCAAGCGCCACCGCTGTATTGTAACGCTGCAGGTCATTGGAACGGCCATTGATGACGAATTCCGCCTTCTGCCCGTTCTTCTCGCGAATGCCGTCGCCGTCCGTATCCACCCAGCCCGCAGCCTCAAGAATCTTCACGGCTTCGTCCACGCGGTTGTCCGATTCCTGCAAATCGTTATTCGCCCAAGAAAGAGCTTCTGCAAAATTCATCGTCGGCTTTCCGAAACCGTCGAGCGCGTTCTCAATGATCGCCTTGCGGTCAATGCCGATATTGAGCGCCTGGCGGATGGCAGGATCGCTCGTCACATTGTTGCCGACCAGCATGCCGTTTTCGTCATGCTCCGGCTCCTGCGGCATATTGACGCAGAAGCTGTCGATGGTGTCCATCACTACCAATTTCATATTCGGCACGCTTGCCGCCGCAAATTCGGGCGGTGCAAAGACGAGATCGACCTGTCCGGACTGCGCTGCTGCAAGCACAGCATCATTGCCCAGATTCAGCGCCGTCACCTTTTTCAGCTTCGGCTTTTCTCCGTAATAATATTCGTTCGGCTCCATCACAAGCTGCTGTTCCTTTTGGAACGAGACGACCTTCCAGGGACCGCTGCCGACCGGCGCCGTCGCATACCCTTCTTTATAGGCGTGCTTCGGCACAATGCCGAGGGATGCCGCCGTTTCGAGGAAAACAGACCACGGGCGTGACAGCTTGAACTCCACCTGCGTCGGGGACAGGGCGCGCACCGACTCCATCGCGGTCAGATCCACGGCGCTGGCCGCCTTCTTCGCCGTTTCGTAGGTAAAGACGACATCCTCTGCCGTCAGCGGCTGACCGTCAGAGAATTTCGCATCATCCCGGATCGTAAAGGTATACTTCAGCCCATCCTCTGAACGTTCAACGTTTGTAGCCAGCTCCTTGATGAGCTGATTCTTTTCATCATGTCCCATCAATGCGCTGTGGAACGGATCCGGCCCCCAGAGACCCCATCCCATCGTCGGATCGAAACCCTCGCCTACCATATACTTGCCGACCGAGATCACGATTTCGCCCTTCTCTGCGCGCTCGTTTTTCGCCTGATCCGCGCCTCCGCAGCCGACGGTGAGCATCATCATCGCCGCCAGCAGAAACATACAAAGTTTCCTCACTGTCATGCCTCCTCGCATATAACACCCAATACTCACAGCATACCTTCCTCCAGACAATCCTATCATTCTGCGCCTTCCATCCACCTCCTTCCATCACTTTCGCCCAGACATATAAAAAGCCTCTTTGCTAAAGAGCAAAAAGGCGCACGAAACACGAGCCACGCCTTCCTGTCTCTCGCAGGAATAATAACAGCGCTTCGATCGGGCAGTTCTTCTGGCTCTGCATCCTCGTCTTCCTCGCCTTCCCAGTTTCCCAGTGACATCATGAGGTCGACTCTGCATTACAGCTGCGGAACAGCGCAGGTCTTTCACCTGCTTCTCTATTAAGCGCAGCGCGCACCCGATCGGCAAAATATGAAGTTGTTTTCGGATTCAGCTTACAATAAAACGAACAATGTGTCAATGGGCGTTGAGGAGCTGAAACGCCCATCGGTTACAGCTTTTTGCGTTCCCTCGCCTTCTGCAAGAGCAGCGCCGCCTCTTCAAATGCGTCGGGCAGGTACGCTTCCTCCCATTCGCGCCCGCGCTTCTCCCATGCCTTGATCGCCGTCCACTCCGTCAGAGACTTGCCCGCCGCATCCTTGACAGGCTCGCCAAACACATGCGGATGGCGGCGCACCATCTTTTCTGCAGCGGCTCTCGCTGCATCCTCCAACGTGAAAAGCCCCGCCTCTTCTGCAAGCTGTGCGTGAAAGATCACTTGCAGCAGGAGATCGCCAAGCTCTTCGCGCAAGTTGTCCGCCTTCCCCGTCTCCCTTAAGATGTTGATGCCGCAGAGTACCTCGACCGCCTCCTCTATGCAGCCTGGCTTGATGCTCTCATGCGTCTGCTTCCGATCCCATGGGCAGCCATGTTCGGAGCGCAGCGTGCGCACAATATCCTGCAATCGCTCAACGTATGTCATAAATCTTCCTCGCATTCAACAAAATCCGCTCCATAAGGAAAACCCCGCCGCAACATGCGTGCAGCGGGGCAACAACAATCTCTCAAAGCCAATCGGCAAGCTTCTCTACACCCACACGCTCGGCATGACGCGGCGAGGGCGCAGCATCCTCGGCAGGATAGCCGACGGGAAAAATCGCCACAAGCTCATAATCCGCCATCTCGGGGAAAAACTCCTTGAGTTTCGGCGCATCGAAATGCGCGACCCACGTCGTCCCAAGTCCCAAGTCTTCAATCGCCAGCATCATATGCGTCGCCGCAATGCTCGCATCCACATCGGCGAAGTTTTTCTTGTCAGAGGGACGTACCCAAGCATCATCCGCCTTGCTGCCCACAACAAAGGCGACGGGTGCGCCGAAGATGAAGGATGTCGTCTGTGAAACCTTCTCCATCGCCTCAGCGCTCTCAAGAAGCCAGATATGAAGCGGCTGATTGTTGTGGGCGGTCGGCGCGAGATTCCCCGCCTCCAAAATCTTTTGCAGCTTCTCCTCCTCCACGGGCTGCGCCGAAAGCTTGCGGCAAGAATAGCGCTTTTTCGCCAAATCAAGAAACGACATAAAGAACTCCTCCTCTACGAAAAATGCACATCCATACATCTTTGATATATTCTAGCATAACCTCCCAAGAGGTCAAGGCGCAGACCGATCGGCTAGTTTTCCCTCCGTCCTACGCCAACCTCTTGCATTTCATGCCACGATTTCGCCCTCGCGATAAAATCTGCGAGCACCTGCTCGGAGAGACGCGGTTCTTCCTTTTTTTGCTGCTCTGTTGGAACATCCTTGATTTTTTGATAAAGCGCCGCCTCGTGCGCAAAGCTTCCTTCGCGCTGCGCTTTCACCATCGCGAGGGACGTTTCCGCCGACTCCGCATATTGAGCAAAGAGCTGGAGCTGCGGCAGGCATTCGGCAAGAGTTTCCGGTGGAAGCTTCTCCTTCAACTGCTTGGCAGCACGCTTCAGGCGACGAAATTCCTTTGCGAGGGCTTCCGCTTCCTTTTCGGCCCTTTCCCCACGCTCCACCTTTTGCCAGAAAGCTTCCATCTGCTCTTTCAGCACAGGCGCATCGAGTGCGCCCGTATGTGCCCAATCCTTTTCCATGCGGCGCGAATGAAGCGCGAAAAGTTCCATCGCCCCTGCCAAGCCGCCGTATTGCTCACGGATGGCGGTATACCAAGCTCTTTCCGCATCATACGAGGCGGGCGAAGAGAGCCACTCTGCGCCCGTAGCCAAGGCGATGCGCGAAAGATAGGGTTTGTCCATCGGATTCATCAAGAACACGGGCGCACGCTCCGCCACAGTTTCATCCAATCCCTGTATGGGGCCGAGCGCGAGTTTGCCCGGCAAGTAATCCGTCACTGGATAGTTCCACCAGATGCCGAGCGTCCGCCCATAAAGGCGCTCAGCCTCCGTCATATCTTCGGCGCTTATGCCTTCGGGCACGACGCCTTCTCCTGTGAACAGAACGACGATATCGTCATCGAGCTGCGCGGCAAATTCGCGCGTGTAGGACTTCGCCACGCCAGCAGTCTCCATATCTTGCAGAAAATATTCCGTCGGCACGACAAACAGTGGCTTTTCCGTGAGGTGACGTGCTAAAAGCTCCTCATTCAGGCGATTCACGAAAAGAGCCTGCGCCCTGCCGTCCTTGTTCTCGATGTCGTCGAAGAATATGGCGAAACGCTCAACGCCCATCGCATGAACAGATTCCAGCTTTCGCAGCATGGCCTTTTCATCCGCCTCGCCTGCCCAACCCGAAAAGCGCTGGTCGAGTCCCGGCGATACAGCGAAAACCAACTCCACGCCCACAGTCCGCGCCTCGGCGGCAAGGCGCTTCAGCGCGAGCATCTCCTGCGGCGGATACGGCTCTCGCCACTTCTCGCGATGGTACGGATCGTCCTTCGGCGCGTAGACGTAGAGATTCATGCCGTGCTCGCCCAAGAAGTGCAGCATCATGCGCCGCTCGGCCTCCGTCCACGGTCTGCCGTAGAATCCTTCGACGATACCGCTCTCCGGCCTTCGCCCTTGTGCCGTCCGTGCATTTTCCCCCAGTGTCGAGGCGAATGCAGCGTTTTCCGAAAAAAGGGCGACGCTGCAGAAAAGCGCCGCCAAGAGCAATGTCAGGAAGATCTTCATTTCACTTCAAGAGCCGCCTTCACGAAATCACGAAACAGCGGATGCGGATGGTTCGGACGCGATTTCAGCTCGGGGTGGAACTGCGAGCCGACAAACCACGGATGGTTCTTGACCTCGACGATCTCGACGAGGCTGTCGTCGGGCAGTGTTCCCGCGACGGCAAGCCCCGCACGCTCAAGCTCGGCACGAAAATCGTTGTTGAACTCGTAGCGATGGCGATGGCGCTCGTTGATTTCTTCCTCCGCGTAAGCGGCAAGGCTCTTCGAGCCTTCCCGAAGCTTGCACGGGTAAGTCCCCAAGCGCATTGTACCTCCCTTGTCCTCGACGTCCTTCTGCGAGAGCATGAGGTCGATGACGGGATGCTTCGTCTCGTGATTGAATTCCGTCGAATGGGCGTCTGTCATGCCGCAGACGTGACGCGCAAACTCAATGACGGCGCACTGCATGCCGAGGCACAGTCCGAGGAACGGAATCGCATTCTCACGCGCGTACTGCACGGCGCGAATCTTGCCCTCGACGCCGCGGTCGCCAAAGCCACCCGGAACGAGTATTCCCTTGCACCCTGCAAAGACCTCGCTGAGCTCGACGTCCGCCGCCTCGATTGCCTCCGAATTGACCCAAGCGATCTTGACGTCCGTATCGTTCGCGATGCCCGCATGGTGCAGCGCCTCCGTCACCGACATGTAGGCGTCGGGCAGATCCACATACTTGCCGACAACGGCGACCTTGACCTTCTTCGCGGGATGCTTGATCTTGAAGACCATCTTCTCCCACTCTTCCATGTTCGCGGGGCTGTAATCCATGTGGAGCTTTTCGAGCACAATCTTGTCGAGGCCTTCCTTCGCCATCATCAGAGGAACCTCGTAAATCGTCGGCGCCGTGAGGTTTTCAATGACGGCGCTCTTGTCCACATCGCAGAAGAGAGCAAGCTTTTCCTTCATATCGCTCGAAATTTCTTTTTCCGCGCGGCAAACAAGGATGTCGGGCTGAATGCCGATGCCGCGAAGTTCCTTGACGCTGTGCTGCGTCGGCTTCGTCTTCAGTTCGCCCGCCGCCGCGATGTACGGCACGAGCGTCACATGGATGTAGAGCACATCGTAGCGTCCAACCTCTTTCTTGACTTGGCGGATCGCTTCGAGAAACGGCAGACTCTCAATATCGCCTACCGTGCCGCCGATTTCCGTGATGACGACGTCGGCGCCGTCAGCGGCCGCAACATCATAGACGCGCTGCTTGATCTCATTCGTGATGTGCGGGATGACCTGCACCGTCTTGCCCAGATAATCGCCGCGCCGTTCCTTCGTCAGCACGTTGTTGTAGACCTTGCCCGCCGTGATATTGGAGTTTTTCGTGAGGTTGATATCGATGAAACGCTCATAGTGTCCGAGATCGAGATCCGTCTCCGCACCATCGTCCGTGACGAACACCTCGCCGTGCTGGTATGGACTCATCGTGCCGGGGTCGATGTTGATATACGGATCGAACTTCTGGATCGTGACCTTGATGCCGCGATTCTTCAAGAGCCGCCCCAAGGAAGCAGCCGTGATGCCCTTGCCGAGGGACGAAACGACGCCGCCCGTAACGAAAATATACTTTGCCATTTTTTCCTCCTGCCCTGTTTCCGGCATATCCTGCGAAAAAGACCGACTTCACCTGCAGTCTCGGCCAAATGCTCTGCCAAGCTGCATCCACAAAAGCCTTATTCCTCCTGTATGCCCTCCAAGAGCTTTTCGCGGCGGCGCGACGTCTTGGGGCTGGAAGAAGCGCCCGTGCGCGAGGCGTGCGTGCGCTTCACTTCAGGCGGATTCCACTCCGTCAGTCCCCATTTCCCCTCTCCCTCGTAGTGGAAACGGCTGTCCATATTGATCAGCGTGTAAACCTCCGAAATCGCATGAGAAAGCGACTGCACAGGCTTTCGCTTCTTGTCGATGACCTCCAGAACGAGATCCTTGTAGTACATCGCTTCGTTCTTTTCACTCAAAATGTCATGCGCCACATCCGTTTCCGAGCGCTTCGCGTAATCCATGTTTTCCAAAATCATGACCTCCTGCTTCCTGTCACATCTTCTCCGGCGCGGAAATGCCAAGAATCCCCAGCGCATGGCGCAGGACATTCCTCGCGACCGCCACAAGCGCCAAGCGTGCGCCCGAGAGTGCCGGCTCCACGCCTACGATGCGGCACTTGTTGTAAAAGCTGTGAAACAGCCCCGCCGTATCGTAAGCGAAACGCGCGATGCGGTGCGGCGCACGCTCTCGCGCCGCACGCTCGATCTCTTCCGCATATTCCTCGATCTTCTTGATCAGGGCGATTTCCGTCTCATCGATGAGCCGCGAAAACTCGGGTGTGCCGCCCGTCTCGATTCCAGCGTCGGCCGCCTGGCGAAAGATGCTCGAAATGCGTGCATGCGCGTACTGGATATAGTAGACGGGATTCTCGTTGGAATGCGACTTCGCAAGGTCGAGGTCGAAGTCGAGCTGACTGTCCAGTGAGCGCATGAGGAAGAAGTAGCGCGCCGCGTCCGTACCGACCTCCTCGATGAGTTCTTCAAGCGTCACGCTCTCGCCCGTGCGCTTCGACATCTTCACGAGTTCGCCGCCGCGATACAGACTGACCATCTGCAGGAGGAGCACTTCCAACTGCTCGGGTGCATAGCCAAGCGCCGCGAGCGCCGCCTTGACGCGGCAGACATAGCCGTGATGATCGGCTCCCCAGATGTTGATGAGATGGCCGAAGCCGCGCTCTAACTTGTTCTGATGGTAGGCGATATCCGCTGCAAGGTACGTCGGCACGCCGTTGTCACGTATGACGACACGATCCTTGTCATCGCCGTAATCCGTCGAGCGCAGCCACAGGGCGCCGTCCTTGTCGTAGACCTTTCCCTTCTCCTTGAGCGTCTGACAAGCGTCGCGCACGGCCTCGGGATGGAGCGTGCGCTCGCTGAACCATTCGTCGAACGTCACGTTGAACGCGGCGAGATCCTCCTTCAGCTGTGCAAGCTTTTCCTTCAAGGCAATCTCCTTGAAGGCGGTGAGACGCTGTTCCTCGCTCAGCGAGAGATACTTCTCGCCATCCGCTTCCACGATGCGCTTCGCCGTGTCGATGATGTCCGCGCCGTGGTAGCCATTTTCCGGAAAGGCCGTCTCCTTGCCCAGCAGTTCCAAGTAGCGCGCGTTGACCGATGACGCGAGGTTGTCGATCTGATTGCCCGCGTCGTTGATGTAGTATTCGCTGTGAACGGGATAGCCGGCCGCTCGCAGGAGATTGACGAGGGCGCTGCCGACCGCTGCGCCGCGTCCGTGCCCGACGTGCAGCAGGCCTGTCGGATTCGCGCTCACATATTCGACCATGATGCGCGCCGTATCTTTCTGCGGCAGGTTGAAACACGCCTCGCCCCCTTCGTATATATGGCGAAGCAGATCATAGAGCACATTGCCCTTGAGATAGAAATTGATGAAGCCCGGCCCTGCGATCTCCGCATGATCGAGCCAGTCGCCCTCGATGCGCGATATAAGCTCCTCGGCAATCTTCTTCGGATTCATGCGAAAGACGCGCGCCGACTGCATGGCAAAGTTCGTTGCAAAATCACCAAACTTCTTGTCCGGCGGCACTTCGAGCAGGATGTCGGCAAGCTCTCCTGCCGGAAACACGCCGTCGGCGATCGCCTGTTCCGCCGCCTGACGAATGGCTGCGCTCAACTGTTCCTTGATGTCCAAAAAAATCCTCCTAATCTTCTCCGCGAAAAAGGCGTCTCAGTTCAGCTTCTGCCGTTCCGATGCGTCCGCCTCAACCTCGATGTGCAGTTCGTTCGCCGACTGCCATTCGCCGTTGATGTGCATGTCGTAGGAGACGTCGATCCGACCTGAGACGGAGCCGTAAGCGATATCAAGACGCTGCGTCGCAACGCAGAGGTCGAGATCGCCGAAGGGCGTGCGGTAGCGGCTGCGGCTCTCGCTCTGCGGTGAGAAGCGCTGCTTCTGCTCGACGGCGCCGCGCCGCGTCAGCGTCAGGGAATCTGCCGCGACCTTAAGCATCGTCGAGGCGGGCGCGCCTTCGGCAAGGGATGTGTCCTCATAGATGATGTAGTGCTTGCCGTTGCGAAAGTAATGTTCGCCCATGGCCGTCATCTCTATGCGGCTGACATCGCCTGCCGCATCCTTCTGCTCTCCCGTGACTTTTACGATCACCCTGTTCACGCTGTCTCTCCTCTTCCCGTCGATTCTTAAATCCAAGTATAAAGGCTACCATGTCTGCCAGATTTTTTCCATAAGACTAAGGAAGTACTTTCGCCTCCGCATCGATTGTGACCGCATTCTCACGCGCCAAGCGTGCAAGCTCGTAGCAGTCCTCGATATACTGGCGTGCGAACCAGCGCATCATGCCATACCCAGCGGCCGCTGCGATTCCCTGTCCGATGAAAGGCACATACTTCGCCGTCGTCTTGCCGAGGTAGCGCTTGCCGAAGCTTTTCAAAACGATCATCACGCCCTCCTTCGTCGCGAAGTCAAACACCTTCTTGACGAGCGGTACGAGGACATCGTAGTGGCGCAGCTTGCTCTCGGCTTCCTTGGACAATCCGAAACGTGCGCGCATATCCGCCATCATGCGCAGGCAGAGTCCCGCATCAACGCCGATGTCGAGTCCAGGAATCGGATTGACCGCATTCGCCGCACCCAGCACCGCATACCGCTTGACACTCTTATGGCAGCCTTCGCGGATCTCTTCCAAAGTTTCCATGCGCACCATTTCAGCCATGAATATCGCCTCCCGCCTGTGCCGTCTCCTGCGTCCGAGCCGCTCCCCATGGCGCATCGGTGTAGCGCTCGATCGCTTCCTTCGCCTGCGGATACCTTGCCAAAAGCTCCTCACGCTGCCAGACGCGGATTCCCGCCGTCTCCAAGGCAGGAATCGTCATGCAGCTGATGAAGCTGTAGCCCGCAGAGTCAACATTCTCCGCCGCGAAGATCTGTCCCTTGGGAATCAGAACCATCGGCATAGCCGCGCCGCCCACGCCAAGCTCGAAGGTGCGCACCGTGCCGTCGGCGCCGAGCACCGTCAGCCTCATGCCGCAGCCTTCATGAAAGTACCATACTTCATCGCAGTCAAAGGACTGGAAGCGCAGGTTTTCCGAGCCGGCGAGCAGGAAGTAACTGCTGCCCGCCGCCGGGCGGCTGATGGCTTCCGCCGTCCACGTCGGCGACGTGTAGACCCAGCTGTAGGCGCCGCTTCGCGGATTGCCCGAGAGTCGGAACTTCTGCATGATTTCCTGCACGCGTGCTGGCGCATTCGGAACTGCCGTCGTCTTTGCCGCCTGAACCTCGGACGGCGTCATCTGTACGACCGCGCTTTCCTGCTGCATCTGCTGCGCAGGCTGCATCTGCTGCATCTCTGCGCCTCCATCGAGCGTCAGCGCCGCCTGCGCTGCATCAGACTTTTCATTTGCTGTCGGTGACTCAGCAGGACGCTCCGCTTGAGCTGCGCCCGTATTTTCCGCTGGCGTAACATCCGCCTTGCCAGCGGCCGCACTCGCATCCGGCGTCGCTTGCGCTGCAGCCGGATCCGGCGTCACCGTCCCATGCACGGCGCTGACCGTCGCGCCTGCAGCCAAGGCGGCTTCCCACGCCGCCTCATCCATCGCCGTCCCCGCAGTATTCGTCTTGCCGTCCGCACCCTGGGCGGCGGACGAAGCCGGCGGTTTCGACTGAGCCGCCGCATCAACCGTCTGCACCGTCGGTGACATCCCTGCCAAGATCCCCGTCAGAAGCCAGACCACAGCCCTTCCATACCGCATGCGCCTCCACCTTTCACACAAATTCAAAAGAAAAGCGGCAGCAGAAAAGCGCCGCCCGCCTCATTTTTCCGTCAAAAGTTCCATGATCTCACTGCGCTTTCGCTCGGCTTCGCGATCCTCCGTCCGCTTCGCCTGCTTGAGGAAGTCCCCTTCCTTCGCCTTGACCTCCTTGATCTTATCACCGATGGGGCAGCTTACGACGCCCTCCTTCATGAGCTTCTGAATCAAGTCGACCATATCGCCGTAGCCTTCCTTCATGCGCTTTTCGACAGCGAGACGCGTGAAATCGACACAGCCCGGGCGATCGGAGAAATCGGGGCGCGGAAAAAGCTCGTAAATCTTCGCGTCGGGATAAAGGTTTTTCTGCACAGTGCTCCTCTGCGACAGGTGCAGCACGAAGATCAGCCGCACGCCCGCCTCGTAGACGGGCAGGAGCGGAGAAAGATCGGTGAAGCTTCCCTCCCAGAGCACGACGCCGTTGGAAAAGCGCAGCTGCGAGTAGAGGATCGGCAGAGCATTCGCCGCAGTCAGAAGAACCTTGCGCATCTTCTCCGGATAGCGCAGGACATCGTAGTAAGAAGGCTCGACTGTCGGAAACTTCGTTGCTCCGACGAAGATGTGCTCGATGCTTTCACGCACCTTGGAAAGATCCAGATGCTCTTCCAAGAACGCAGCGAAACTCTTTTCATCGAAAAGACCATGCCCGAAAAGTGCGAGAAACTGCTCAAACGATACGCCGGAAAGCCCGCTCGTCACGATGATGTCGTAGATTTCCTTGAGCTTCGTGATCGGCACGTTGGAAATCTTGAGCTTCGCGGCATTCTGCCACATGACTTCCGCCTTCTCGTAGCCGTCGCTCGCGAACATCATGGCGTTCAGCGCACCGAAAGACGTTCCGGAGACGACGCTGACGGAAGATTCAAGCTCGTAGCTGCGCAGCGCCTTCCATGCGCCCATCTGATAAGCGCTGTTGCCGTTGCCGCCGGCGAACACTATGCCCATCTTCTCCATACTCATCGCCTCCGGCTACTTCTTCTCAAAACGCGCCTGGCAGCCGATGCCGTCGCCATAGCCGACGCCGACGAGAACCGGCTCGCCGTTCTTCGCCTCCACCTTCACCTTTTTCCATGCGTCGTTGACGAGGATCTCGATCTCATCGCCCAATGCCAGCGACTGCAGATGTTCATCGCCATCCTCGAAGTAACGTATGGCGTAATGATCCTTCTTCCAGAGGATTTCTCCTTCCATGATGCTCCCACTCCTTTCTCAGCAGTCTCCCATATCAAGGAAGCACTAATAAATTCAGTCGCCCATCTTCACACATCTGCGCTTCCTAAAAACTCAAAGATCTTTCAAAAGCTCCTGTACCTTCGCCAAGCACTCCGCCTTCGTGCAATCGCAGCTCTCGCCCGAGCGGCGCACCTTCAGCTCGATCTTGCCCTCTTCCAAAGCTTTCGGGCCGATCGTGATGCGCAGCGGATAGCCGATGAGGTCGGCGTCTTTGAACTTCACACCCGCGCGATCCTTGCGGTCGTCGAGAATCGCATCGACACCTGCGGCCAGAAGCGTCTCATACACCTCTTCGGCAAGCGCCAGCTGCTCGGACGCCTTCGCATTGACGGGAACGACGACGACCTCGTAGGGCGCAATGGCACGCGGCCAGATGATGCCGTGCTCGTCGTTGTGTTGCTCGATGGCCGCCGCCATCGTTCTGCCGACGCCGATGCCGTAGCAGCCCATGAAGAGCGCCTTCTCCTTGCCGTTCTCATCGAGGAAGGTCGCGCCGAGCGCCTCGCTGTACTTCGTGCCGAGCTTGAAGACCTGTCCCGCCTCGATGCCTCGCGTGATCTCAACGGGCGCACCGCAGTGCGGGCAAGGATCGCCCGCCGTCATCAAGCGGATATCTGCGGTGAGGACACCCGTGAAATCACGCACGGGATTCACACCCGTATAATGCACGTCGACCTCGTTCGCACCCGCAACGGCATTCTTTATCTTCATGACCGTGCTGTCGACGACGATCTTCGTGCCCTTCTTGATGCCGATGGGACTCATGAAGCCCGCGACGCCGCCCGCTGCCGAAATCGCCGCCTCATCCGCCATGCGCAGTTCAAGCGCCCCCACGGCATTCTGCAGCTTCACATCGTTGACTTCATGGTCGCCGCGCACGAAAGCGAGCACGAGGGCGTCATTTTCATCCTGAAAGGCGACCGCCTTGATCGTCTTTTCGAGCGGCACGCGCAGGAAATCGGCAACAAGCTCGATGGTCTTGCAGGCAGGCGTCTCGACCTTCTTCAAAGGCTGCGCCTCTTCTTCGGATGCGTCGATAGGAAGAAGCTCCGCCTTTTCCACGTTCGCCGCGTAGTCGCACGCCGTGCAGCACGCAATTTCTGACTCGCCGGCGGCAGCGAGCACCGTGAACTCATGCGTGTGATTGCCGCCGATCGCACCCGCGTCCGCCTCGACGGGACGGAACTTCAGGCCACAGCGCGTGAAGATGTTTGTATAGGCGTCGTACATTTTCTTGTAGGAAATGTCGGCTCCCGCCTCGTCCTTATCGAAGGAATAGAGATCCTTCATGATGAACTCGCGGCTGCGCATGAGTCCGAAGCGCGGACGAATCTCGTCGCGATACTTGTTCTGAATCTGATACAGAAGGAGCGGCAGCTGTTTGTAGGAGCGCACCTCATCGCGCACGAGCGTCGTGATCATCTCCTCGTGCGTCGGGCCGAGGCAGAATTCACGACCATGGCAGTCCTTCAGGCGGAACATCTCCTGTCCGAATACGCTCCAACGCCCCGACTCCTGCCAGATCTCCGCCGGCTGCATGATCGGCATGCACAGTTCCTGCCCGCCCGCCGCATCCATCTCCTCGCGGATGATCTGCTCGATCTTTTTGATCGTGCGCCACGCCAGAGGCAGATACGTATAGACGCCGCCCGCCGCCTTGCGGATCATTCCCGCACGCAGCATGAGACGATGACTCGTGATCTCAGCGTCGGAAGGCACCTCGCGCAACGTCGGCGCGTATAACTTCGATGTAAGCAATGAAAACTTCCTCCTCTTAGGGCGTGCGCTTCGTTCGCTGCATTCCCCATCTATGAAAGCACTTTGCCGCTCAAGGCAAGCGGACGCTTTTATTCAAACCTGCTCTTCCTCCAAGATACTGTCTATCTCGCGGAACAGTTCTTCAACCAGCTCTTCTTCCTTGACTTGCCGCACGACCTCGCCCTTTCTGAAGACGAGGCCGACGCCCTTGCCGCCCGCGATGCCGACATCGGCGCCGCGCGCTTCGCCCGGGCCGTTGACGACGCAGCCCATGACGGCGACCTGGATGGGACGCGCGATGCCGCTGAGCCTTTCCTCCACACGCTCGGCAATCGAAGGAAGGTCGATGGCCGTTCTGCCGCACGTCGGACAGGAAATCAGCGTCGGGCCATAATCTCTGAGCCCCAGGGACTTTAAAATCTCTCGCGCGACGCGCACCTCGACTATCGGATCGCCCGTCAAAGATACGCGCAGGGTGTCGCCGATGCCTTCAGCGAGAAGTGCACCGATGCCGACTGCCGATTTGATGATGCCCGAGCGTACGGTGCCCGCCTCCGTGATGCCGAGATGCAGCGGATAGTCGCATCTCTCGCTCATCAGGCGATATGCCGCGAGCGTCAATGGCACGTCATGCGCCTTGAGCGAAATTTTCATATCATGAAAATCCTGCTCCTCCAACAGGCGCACATGCTCCAATGCGGATTCTACGAGAGCTTCCGCCGTGACGCCACCGTACTTTGCCAGAAGACGCTTGTCCAACGAACCTGCATTGACGCCGATGCGGATCGGTATGCCGCGCGCCTTTGCCGCCTCAGCGACGCGGCGCACGTTCTCCGCTCCGCCGATATTGCCGGGATTGAGCCGGAGCGCATCAATGCCCTGCTCGATGGCCTGAAGCGCCAAGCGATAGTCAAAATGGATGTCGGCGACGAGCGGCACCTTCGTTTGCGCCTTGATCTTGCCGATATTCGCCGCCGCTTCCTTGTCGGGCACGGCGAGGCGCACGATGTCGCAGCCTGCAGCCGCGAGCGCCTCGATCTGGCGAACCGTCGCCTGTGCGTCCTGCGTCTTCGTATTCGTCATGGACTGCACGGAGACGGGAGCCCCGCCGCCGATGGCGACAGCGCCGATATGAATCTGCCGCGTGATCTTCCTCTGCATGGTCTACCCTTCTTTTTTCAACAAAAAATATCAACCGCCAACGAAGATGCGCATGATGTCATTCTTCGTCGCGTAGAGCATCAAGAGCACGAGAAGCGATACACCAAACATCTGCGCGTAGTGCATCGCCTTCGCTGAAAGGGGCTTGCCGCGCACGGCCTCGACGACGAGCGTCAGGAAGTGACCGCCGTCGAGCGCCGGAATCGGGAACAAGTTGATGATCGCGAGATTGAGGCTCAAGAGAGCCGTGAGACTCAAAAGCGGCACGACGCCGATCTGCGCCGCCTCGCCTGCGATCTGCGCGACACCGATGGGCCCCGCGAGATCGGCCTGCTGTGCGCCTGTGACCATCTGCCCGAGCATCGAGAGCATCATCATGAGCGTCGTGCCCGTGCGCGTGACGGCAAGCTCAGCGGCTTCGAAGAAGCCCGGCATGCGCGTCGTGACGGACGAACTGACGCCGATGAGCGAGCGCTTCTCCTGCGCGTTGTAAGCAGGAATGACGCTCACCGTCTGATGCTCGCCTGCGCGTTCGTACTCGACGTGCAGGACCTTGCCGTCCGCGTCCTTAATGAGGCTCGTGATGTCCTGCCACGAGTTCACGGGCGCACCCTCGATGGCGACGATGCGATCGCCCGCAAGGAGTCCCGCATTGGCAGCAGGATGCCCCGGTACCACCGTGCCGAGCACAGGCTCGCTCGAAGGCGTAGAAACGCCGGCGAAAAAGAAAATGCCGAAGAAAAGGAAGATCGGCAGGATGAGATTCATGAAAGAGCCGGCAAGGATGACGATCATGCGCGCGGGAATCGACTTCGCGCAATAGCCGCGCTCACCCGCCGTATTGTTCGCGGCATCCATGCCCGCGATATCGTTGAAGCCGCCCAGCGGAAGCGCACGCAGGGAGTATTCCGTCTCGCCGTGCGTGTACTTGACGATCCTCGGCCCGAAGCCAATCGCGAAACGATCGACGCGCATATCCGTGAGCTTCGCCGCCACGAAATGCCCGACCTCATGCACGAGGACAAGGATGCCGAAGACGAAAATGGATGCTAGAAGCGTTACGACCATCTCAACCCCCTATTTCCTGCAGGAAGCCCTGCGCCACGCGCCGCGCCTCGCCATCGGCGGCGAAGAGATCGTCCAGCGTCGGCGCCTTCTGCACGGCGCACTTCTCCATCGTGCGCTCGATGATCGCATAGATGTCGAGGAAGTGGATTCTCCCCGCCAGGAATGCCGCGACGGCCACCTCGTTCGCTGCGTTCATGATGCACGGCATCGTGCCGCCCGCACGCCCCGCCTCGTAGGCGAGAGGAAGTCCGCGAAACGTCGCTGTGTCGGGCTTTTCAAAAGAAAGATGCGCGAGCTTGGAAAAGTCCAACCGCTCAAAAGTCGAAGACTGACGCTTCGGATACGTCAGCGCGTACTGGATCGGCAGGCGCATGTCGGCCGGTCCGATCTGTGCTATGACGGCGCCGTCCTTGAAGCCAACCATCGAATGGATGATGCTCTCAGGATGGACGACGACCTCGATCGCATCGTATGGCGCATCGTAGAGCCAATGCGCCTCGATGACCTCAAGCCCCTTATTGACGAGCGTAGCAGAGTCGATCGTGATTTTCTGCCCCATCTGCCACGTCGGGTGCGCAAGGCACTCCTCGACCGTCGCCTTCTTGAGCGCGTCCTGCGTCTTTCCTCGGAAGGGGCCGCCCGAAGCCGTGAGGATGATGCGCTCGACGCATCTTGCCTCCTCGCCCTGCAGGCACTGAAAGAGCGCCGAGTGCTCGCTGTCGACGGGCAGGATCGCCGCGCCCATCTCACGCGCCTTCGCCATGACGAGTTCGCCCGCGACGACGAGCGTCTCCTTGTTCGCGAGCGCGATATCCTTCCTCGCTTCGAGCGCCTTCATCGTCGGTGCAAGCCCCGCAAACCCCATCATGCTCGTGACGACGATGTCCGCCGCCGGATATGCCGCCGCCTCGATGAAGGCGTCGCGACCACCTTCGATGCGCGTCTTGCCGCCGTACCGCGCCTTGAGCCTCGCCGCCGCCGCCTCATCGGCAAGCACGGCAAGCTCAGGGGAGAGCGCTTCGATCTGCTTCTCCAACAATTCGTCGCTAGCGTTCGCCGCGAGCACGGAAACAGTAAAAAGCTCCGGATGTGCAAGCGCCACATCAACCGTCTGGCGTCCAATCGAACCCGTAGAACCCAAGATTGCAATATTCTTCATACATCAAACTCCTGCCAAGCCGAAGACCTGAATAAAATAATAGACGAAAGGCGCTGTGAACATCACGCTGTCAAAACGGTCGAGGACGCCGCC
This sequence comes from Selenomonas sp. CM52, assembly GCF_000292955.1. Classification (NCBI taxonomy): domain Bacteria; kingdom Bacillati; phylum Bacillota; class Negativicutes; order Selenomonadales; family Selenomonadaceae; genus Selenomonas; species Selenomonas sp. CM52. The sequence goes on along the minus strand of NZ_ALNM01000019.1, from coordinate 85,971 downwards.
GTGCCCCGGGATGAGCCGCCCCGAATCCTTGATGCCCGCATAGCGCTTGATGACGGATTCAGCGAGATCGCCAACCGTCGCTGTGAGCGCGAGAAGCACACCGAGCAGCGCCATCAACGGCACGGAAAAGCCAAGAGCACAGCCGAGCGCCGCGACGACTGCCGTCGTGCCGACAAGGCCGCCAAGAAATCCTTCGACCGTCTTCTTCGGACTGATTGCGGGGCACAGTTTACGCCTGCCGAAGAACGAGCCGGCGAAGTAAGCGAACGTGTCGCTCGACCATGTGCCGAGGAACATGATCCAAAGGAACGCGCAGCCAAGCGTCATATCGCCGGCGGGTGTTGCGAGAACGACATCCTGCGCCAGGAAGCGCAGCAGGATCAGATGCGCGAAAGAAAAGCCGACATAGACGATCCCCGCGATGGAAAAGCAAGCCTGATCGACGGCAAAAGCCTCATGGCGAAAGACAGCCTCGGCAAAAACGAGGAGCACAGCAAACGTCGCGATTGCGACGAGCCACGCGCTTCCCCACAGCCAGGCGGCAGTGCCGAAGAGCGAGATGGCGACGAAGCCGACGAGCCTCGCGAGCGGCATTCCCAGATGGTCGAACGCCGACGCATACTCATGCCATGCGGCAAACGAAAGCGCGATGGCAAAAACGGCATAGAGCCAGCCTCCCTGCATGATGACGAAGGCTGCGAGCGCTATGCCGACAACGCCCGTGATAATTCTTGTAAGCAAGTCAAGCACCTCTTTGTTGGGCGATCCCCTTATTCCCTCTTATTTTTCCTTGATTCCACCGAAGCGCCGCTCGCGGCTCGCATAGTCGCGAAGCGCTTCCATGAAGCATTCAGGCTTGAAATCCGGCCAATTCGTTTCCGTGAACCAGAACTCCGCATACGCCGCCTGCCACAACAGGAAGTTGCTCAGACGCATGTCGCCGCTCGTGCGGATGACAAGGTCAACGGGCGGCAATTCCTTCGTATCAAGCGATGCCTGAAAAAGCTCCGGCGTGATTTCCTCCGGCGAAAGTTCCCCCGCCTGTACCTTCCCAGCCAATCCCTGCACGGCACGGCAGATCTCGTCCTGCCCGCCGTAGTTGACGGCGACGCAGAAGTGCACGCCCGTATTGTTCTTCATCAGTTCTTCGGCATGGCGCACGCGCCGAATCAGCTCGGGCGTCAATTCATCGACGCGCCCGATGAAGCGGATGCGCACATTCTTCTCGTGCATCTCCCTTTCTTCCTTATCGAGATACTCGGAAAAGAGCCGCATGAGGAAGTCGACCTCGTCGTGCGGCCGCTTCCAGTTTTCCGTGGAAAACGCATAGACCGTCAGAACTTCCAGCTTCAAATCGATCGCTGTATCCAAAATATCATGCAGCGTATCTACACCCGCGCGATGACCGACCGTGCGCAAGAATCCCTGCCCCTTCGCCCAGCGTCCGTTGCCGTCCATGATGACGGCAACATGGCGCGGCAGGCGCGAGCGCTCGATATCGACGGGAGTCACTTCATTCTTCTTTGTTGCGGACTTGCCAAAAATCTTCTTCCACATATACGCTCCCCTTACTAGTCATGGGTTCTCATCATGTCCACATTTTTATTACAGAGATCTCACGAAATCATTATAGCATGGAATCATTATAGCATGGAAAAAGAAGCATATCCATAGTATATTTTAGCAGCTGTCAGCGAAGGGATGCAACCAATGAGATCACGATGTTATCGTTTGCGCTTGACAACAGAAAACAGACACGAAAATCTAATTCCAACTCCGTCGATGTACCTGTTCCCAGCTTTTTGAGATTCTCTGGGAAGGCTCTGTTACGTGTGCCCTTTTCTGAGCGTCTGTACGATTTCATTTCCATATTATCAAGTTTCTATCACACAGAACAAAGCATCTGCCCAACGATTCTTTCTTCCGCACTCTATCCCTTTCCGCCTTCCTATGGTATGATGAGAAAAACCGTGTATACCCTCGAACAAAGGAGGATGTCATGACTGAAGATCATCTGGAACTCCTGCGCTCCAAAGGCTACAAACTGACCCCGCAACGGCGCGCCGTCCTCGACGCTTTCCATGAATGCGATCCCTTCCCCACGGCGCAGCAGCTTCTTGCCACCGTGCGCAAGAAGCATTCCAATGTTTCTCTCGATACGATCTATCGCAACCTCGCGCTCCTCTCGAATCTCGGCGTTATTCATGAAATCTACCGCGCAGCGGGAAACGTCTACGAGATCGTCGAGCCAGGTCATCACCATCACCACCTCGTCTGTACGGAATGCGGCAAAACGGAATGCATCGACATCTGTCCCATGCAGGAAGCCTACACGAAGGAAGCCGAGGCAAGAGGCTTCCTCATCACGGGACACATCTTTGAATTCTACGGCATCTGCCAAGAGTGCCGTGAAAAGAAAGGCCTTTGAATCCCTCTTTCCAACAAAAAATAAGCTTGTCAAATGAAATCTCCTGTGCTATTCTATCAAATAGTAAAATTACTACTCACGGGAAATCGTTCATGACGTTTCCCCACGCACAGGAGGTCATTCTTTTGAAACGCAAAAACATGCTCTTTTGCCTTCTCGCCTCTCTCTGCCTGCTCCTCACGGGATGCGGCAGCACGAACACGGCGGGAGGCGGCAAGGACGGATCTTTCCACATCGTCACGTCCTTCTACCCCATGTACGTCGCCACCATCAACATCACGCAGGGCGTCGACGGCGTGACCGTCACCAACATGACGAAGCCGCAGACAGGCTGCCTGCACGACTACCAGCTCATGACCGAGGACATGAAGACGCTCGAAAAGGCCGATGCCTTCGTCATCAACGGCGCAGGCATGGAGAGCTTCCTCGACAAGGTCGTCGAGCAGCAGAAGAACCTCAAGATCATCGACGCCTCCAAGGGCATCGAGCTTCTGAAAGACGACGATGAGGAAAATCCGCACGTTTGGCTCAGCGTCACCGACGCCATCCTGCAAGTGAAGAACATCGCCGAGCAGCTCAAGGCAGCCGACCCCAAGCACGCCGACGCCTATGAGAAGAACGCCGCCGCCTACATCAAGAAACTCGAAGCGCTCAAGGCCGAGATGCACGCCGAACTCGACACGGTGCCGAACAAGGACATCGTGACCTTCCACGAAGCCTTCCCCTACTTCGCCAAGGAATTCGGCCTCAACATCATCAGCGTCGTCGAGCGCGAGCCGGGCACCGAGCCGACGCCCGCCGAGCTGCAGGCGACGATCGAACAGGTCAAGAAACTGCCCGTCAAGGTTCTCTTCACCGAGCCGCAGTACTCGCCAAGCGCCGCTGAAACCATCGCGCGCGAGACAGGCGCGAAGATCTACACGCTCGATCCCGTCGTCACAGGCGAGGCGAACGATCAGGCACTCAATGCCTACATCGACACCATGAAGAAGAACATGGAAACGCTGAAGACGGCGCTACAGTAAGCCTGCCGCTGCAAAAGAAGAACCCGATTTCACAAACTTTCCCGAAAAGAAAGCGGATGCACCTCGAAGCCATCGAGCTGCATCCGCTTTTTCCATCTGGAAAAAATCCAAGATTCTTGTATAATGGTGATACTGCTGAATGAATTTTGACACATGAGGTGTTTTGTGATGGATGTACGCGACGATTTCCTGCTCGCCAAGAACCAGCAGGTCGAGCAGAACGAGAAACTTTCCGCCAAGAGCAAGCGGCGCATGCAGAAGAGCAAATCGTTCAATACGATCAAATCGTATGCGAGCGATTGGAACGATTTCGCCGACTGGTGCGAGCATCACCAGACTGCTTCCCTGCCCGCAGAGCCCGAGACCATCGTCAACTACATCAATGACCTCGCGGACAATGCGAAGGCGAACACGGTCTCGCGCCGCGTCACCGCCATCTCGGAGAACCACATCGCCGCCGGCTACAAGCGCGACAATCCCGCCCACTCGGGACTCGTGCGAAACGCCATGTCCGCCATCCGCAGGGAGAAGGGAACTTTCCAGCACGGCAAGGCGCCGATCCTCCTGGAGACGCTCTATCTGATCGCCGACGGCTTCGGCACGGACGAGGCCTCGATTCGTGACAAGGCGCTGCTCCTCCTCGGCTTTGCAGGAGCGTTCCGCCGCTCGGAACTCGTCGCGCTCACGGTCGAGGATGTCAGCTTCTCCGCCGAAGGCATGGTCGTCTTCATCGGCAAATCGAAGGGCGACCAACTCGGCAAGGGAAGCTATATTGGCATTCCCTATGCGCCCGACAAGGAAATCTGCGCCGTTCGTGCGCTGCGTGCGTGGCTCTCCCTCAGCGGCATCAAAAAAGGGCCGCTCTTCCGCCCCTTCAAGCGCAATCATGAACTGCGCGATACACAGCTTTCGGACAAGTCCGTGGCGCTCATCGTCAAGAAGTACATCAAAAAAGCCGGCCTCAGCGAGGAGGATTTTGCCGGGCACAGCCTGCGCCGAGGCTTCGCGACGAGCGCCGCGCAGCACGATGTCGACGCCTTGACCATCATGCGCCAGACGCGCCACAAATCGGAGAAGATGGTGCACCGCTACATTGAGCAGGGAAACATCTTCAAGGACAATCCGCTCGCTCGCATGTACGGCAAATGAGGAACAAGCGCGATACAAGGCGATGCTGTGACCGATACGATACGAAAAAGAGAAGAGGCTGCAGGCAAAAGTGCTGCAGCCTCTTCTCTTTTTTGTATGCAGATGTCACGCCTCCTGCCTCTCGGCAAGCACGACGCGCTCCTCTGCGTCGTGCTCTTCGAGCATGACGCGAATCTCCTCCTTGGAGGAGGTCGGCACGTTCTTTCCCACGAAGTCGGCGCGGATCGGCAGCTCCCTGTGGCCTCGGTCGATGAGGACGGCGAGCTGGATGCTCTTCGGACGCCCCATGTCGATCAGAGCGTCGAGCGCCGCGCGGATCGTCCGCCCCGTGTAGAGCACATCGTCGACGAGCACGATGGTCTTTCCCGTGATGTCGACGGGAATCTCCGTCTCGCGCACGACGGGCTGATACGCGAGGGTCGAGAGATCGTCGCGGTACAGCGTGATGTCGAGGACGCCGATGGCAGGCCTCGAACCCTCAATCTTCTCAATCGCCGCCGCGATGCGCTCCGCGAGCGGAATGCCGCGGCTTCGTATGCCGACGAGGACGATTCCCGCCGTGCCCTTGTTCCTCTCCACGATCTCGTGCGAAATGCGCGTGAGTGCGCGACGGATCGCATCTTCATCCATCAGAACCGTCTTGTCGACTAAGGTCGCCATATCATCCCGCCCCTTTCTGTCCTTCGATGGCGTTTTCGTCCATCAACTGCCCTGCCTTCTCCATGTGTTCAGCCGCTTCAGCGCCCTCGCCGCAAGGCATAAAGGATCGCTTTCATATCCTCGGGCATTTCTGCCGCGAATGTCATGCGCTCTTTCGTGCGCGGATGCGTGAACGAGAGCTCGCAGGAATGAAGCGCCTGCCCCGCTATATCGGGCGTCTTCCTGCCGTATTTCGGATCGCCGAGCAGCGGATGGCCGATATAGGCCATGTGGACGCGAATCTGGTGTGTGCGCCCTGTCTTCAAGCGGCACTCGACAAGCGTGTGCGCAGGGAAGCGCTCGACGACGCGAAAGAGCGTCGTCGCTTCCTTGCCGCCCGGCACGACTGCCATCTTCTTGCGCTCCGTCGGATGGCGGCCGATCGGCGCACGGATCTCGCCCCTGTCCTCGGCAATCGTGCCGCAGACGATCGCCCGATAGATGCGCTGCGCCGTCTTCTCCCGAATCTGCTCGGCGAGGTCGACGTGCGCCCGATCGTTCTTCGCCGCCACCATGACGCCCGACGTGTCCTTGTCGAGCCGGTGCACGATGCCCGGCCGTATGACGCCGTTGATGCCCGACAAATCCTCGCAGTGATGGAGCAGCGCATTGACGAGCGTGCCGTCCGCTGCTCCCGCCGCCGGATGAACGACCATGCCGCGCGCCTTATTGATGACGATGACGTCCGAATCCTCGTAGAGGATGTCCAAGGGGATGTCTTCCGGCAGGATCTCCAACTCCTGCGCTTCGGGAAGTTCCGTCTCCACGGCATCCCCTTCGCGCAGCTTGGCGTTCGCCTTCGCCGTCCTGCCGTTGACGAGGACGCAGCCGCTTTCGATCAGCTTTTGGATATGGGAGCGCGAAACCTCCAGTTCCCTGCCGGCGAGAAAGCGGTCGAGACGTTCTCCCGCAGCCCCTTCGTCGACGATCAGCCGTTCCTTCATGTCAAGCGTCCTCCGCAGGGTGCATCTTGAAGAGGATGGCGTAGATGATGGCCGCGACGCCGACGACGATGGCGATGTCCGCGATATTGAAGACCGGCCATATACGGAAATCAAAGAAGTCGATGACATGCCCGAAGCGCACGCGGTCGATCAGATTGCCCAGGGCGCCGCCGAGCAGGAGTGCCGTGCCGCAGCGAAAGATGCGGCACTGGCGGCGGATGTAGGGCGAGAAAAGGCCGCCCAAGATGACGATGACGATGCCCATGACGATAAAAAAAGAGCGCTGATGGGCGAGGATGCCGAAGGCAGCGCCGGGATTCAAAACGAACGTGATATGAAAGACATCTTGTATGACGGGGATTGACATTCCCGGAAACATCTCATGGGCGACAAGGAATTTCACGACTTGATCCAAGACTACGATGCAAATGCTCAAAAAAATCGGCACGAGAACCGCCTCAGTCCTTTCTCTTAGAGAAACCTCGTTTCGTCATCACAGATAGCGGTGCAGGAGCACGCTGATGCGCCCCTTCTTCGTCTGACCGCGAATCTCCTTCACTTCAAGCCGTCCCCTGCCGCGCATGGAAAGCACATCGCCCTCCTTGACGGCTTGGGAGGCGCTCTTTACGGACTGCCAGTTGAGCTTGAGCTTTTCCGCCGCGATGTCCGCTGCAGCCCGGCTGCGCGACATGCCGAAGCCCGCCGCCGCAATCGAGTCGGCGCGCAGGGAGGCGACCGTCGCGCGAATCTCCTTGCAGCGCTCCTCGCGCGGCAGGAGGGCGGAAAGTTCGCCGAGCGAGCACGTCACATGCGCTGCGCCGAACTGCACGCAGTTCGTCAGCAGGAAATCCGCCATGTTCTCTGCCGTGACGATACGCGCCGCGCCCTGCTGAATCTGGATGTCGCCGATGATCTCGCGCTCGACACCGAGCCCCATGATCGCGCCGAGAACGTCTCGATGCGAGATGTGCGCGAACGCATCCTTCCACTGCGCCTCCACGACGGCGATTTCCCAAGAGGGCGTGCCGCGAAAATCTTCATGCTGAAAGACGGCACGCTGGCGCTCCGCCCCCGCATAGCCGCCGTTGAAAGAGACGGCGAGACCTTCGAAGTTGGCCGCCACGACCTCGGCGATTTCCTGCCCGAAGGGGTCGAGGAACGCCGTCAGGCGGAACTTTTGATTCTTCATCGCCTTTTCTGCGGCATCGACTAATTTCACTGCCGTTTCTTCGCCTTCCGAGCCGCGATAGAAACGCAGGATTTTTTCCCGATTCGACATAGTGCTCCTATTCCCCTAAAGACTTCGATTTTTCCGCCGCGCTCAAGACGGCGTCAAGGAATGCGCCGCGCACGGCACGCTGTTCAAGGACGCGCAGTCCTGCGATGGTCGTGCCCGCAGGCGACGTGACCTGATCGCGCAGCTCGTCGGGATGCCTGCCCGTATCGAGCGCCATCTTGGCGGAGCCGAGCAATGTCTGCGCCGCCAAAAGACGCGCGTCCTTGCGCGAAAGCCCCGCCGCCACGCCGCCATCCGCGAGCGCGTCGATGACGAGGAAGGCGAAAGCCGGTCCGCTGCCCGAAAGCCCCGTGACGGCGTCCATCAAAGACTCCTTGACGCAGACGACCTTTCCCGCCGCCGCGAGAATCGTGCGAATCGCTTCCTCGTGAGCTGCGCCCGCACGCGAGCCGAGCGCATAGGCAGACATTCCCTCGCCCACGGCGAGCGGCGTATTGGGCATGACGCGGATGACGGGCTGACCGGGAAGCAGCGCTTCGAGCTTAGGAAGCGGCAGTCCTGCCACGATGGACACGAGGACGGCATCCGAGCGCAAAGCCCCGCGAATTTCCAAGAGCGCCGCTTCCGCCGCATTCGGCTTGACGGCGAGAATGACGACGTCCATATCGCCGAGGAACGACTGCGCGCTGCAGAACGCCTGCACGCCGTACGTTTTCTTCAATTCCTCGGCGCGCGCCGCCTTGTGCTCGGAGACGAAGACCGCCTCCGCAGGAAGCACCTCTTCGCGCAGAACGCCGGCGATGACGGCCTCCGCCATCATGCCGCCGCCGATCAATGCAAGTTTCATCGCCGCCGCCCTACTTCTTCAGCCACGGCATCTCCGTCGACACCGACTTCTTGTCCTCCGAATAGGAGATATTGACGTTGCTCGGCGCACAGAAGAAGACGTTGTTGCTGACCTTCTTGATCTCGCCGTTCAGCGCGTAGATCGTGCCGCTGATGAAGTCCGTGATGCGCTTGGCGTCCTCCTCGATGGTGTTCTCAAAGTTGATGACGACGGGGCGCTTCTCGCGCAGACAGTTCGCCACCTGCTGCGCATCGTCGAAGGACTTCGGCTCGATGACGACGACCTTCATCTTGTAGGCGGCGACATTGTTCATCGCAGCGTTCGCCGCTGCCGTTTGGAAGTTCACGACATTCGACGCCGGCGCTTCCTCGCGCTCCATCTCGTCAAACTCTGCAAAATCGTCGTCTTCGTCGCGCAAATCCCTTTTATCGTTGATGTCTTCCGGATCGATCAGGCCGATTTTTCCGCACACCTTATCAATGAAGCCCATCTTGTTCCCTCCTCAATATTGACGTGGCCCGAAAATGGCCGTGCCGACACGAACGATATTGGCGCCTTCTTCCACAGCGATCCGATAATCATGTGTCATACCCATTGACAAATAACTTATATTCGCCGTTTTCCACGGAAACTCCTTCGTCCTTTGAAAAATTTCATACATGCGGCGAAAGAGCGGCCTCGTCTCCTCGACCTCGTCGTAGTTGGGCGCTATGCACATCAGACCGCGAAGGCGCAGATGCGGCAGTGCGTCGACAGCTTCGAGCAGGGGCTGCAAGTCTTCTTCGTAAATGCCGGACTTCGACGCTTCTTTGGCAAGGTTGACCTGCACGAGGACGTCCTGCCGCTTGCCGATCTTGCCCGCTTCCTTGTCCAATGCCTCGGCAAGCTCCAAGGTGTCAACGGAATGAATGAGGTCGAAGAGCTTCACGGCGTACTTCGCCTTGTTCTTCTGCAAGTGACCGATGAGATGCCATACAGCCGTGCGCTCAAGCGTCTCGAACTTCTCCCGCGCTTCTTGTATGCGGTTTTCGCCGATGTCCGTCACGCCATGCGCGATCGCCTCGCGCATCTCGGCGACGCCGTGATTCTTCGTCACCGCCACGAGGCGGACAGGCTCTTTCGCGTCGGCAATCGTCCTCTTCGCCCTGCTCTCCTCGATGGAGCGCAAAACTTCATGCAGATTCTCTTCGATCAACTTGCTTACCTCCTGCAAACTACTTCAAGGCGATCCACGCGGCGAAGCGTCCCGTCGTCCCGTGCTCTTCGCGATAGGAAAAAAAGAGTCCGGCATTGCACTTCGTGCATACGTCAGCGCTGTCGATATGCGCGGGAAGGAGTCCCGCCGCTTCGAGCTGCAGGCGGTTGGCCGCCCACAGGTCAATCGTCCGCTTTCCCTCGGGCGAGTGCGAAAGAAGCTCCGGCGCTTCAGGAAATGCCGCGCGAAAAGCCGCCGCGACCTCCTCGCCGACCTCGAAGCAGCACGCGCCGATGGAGGGGCCGATGCCCGCGAGGATGTCCTGCGGACGCGAGCCGAACGTCTCGGCCATGCGCTGCACGGTCTTTCGTCCGATCTTGGCGACCGTTCCCTTCCAGCCCGCATGAGCGGCGGCAATGACGCGGCGCACAGGATCGAAGAAGAGGAGCGGCACGCAGTCGGCGAAACACAGCAACAAGGGCAGTCCCGACTCCGCCGTCATCAAGGCGTCGCAGGCAGGCACGGACTCGTCATAGCGGCTCGCGCCCATGCCCGCATCGCTGGCGCGGACAAGGCGCACTTCATCGCCGTGCACCTGGCGCGGCGTGACGATCCGCGCAGCGTCAAGCCCCAGAGCCTCAGCAAAGAGACAGCGATTCTCCGAGACGTCCGCGGCGCAGTCGCCGACGTGGAGCGCCATGTTCAGCGCGGCGAACGGCGGCTTCGAGACGCCGCCCAAGCGCGTGGAAATGCCGTGCGCCAGCCCCTCCTCGGGAAAGAGCGAGAACGAGCCGCGCCAAAGGCCGCCGCTATGTCTGAGCTGAAACATGTCTCTCCTCCATTGTATCACAAACGCCGCAGCGTGTGCATCCCGAAAAGCAAGGTTTCGTATATTGCAGCGCCGCCGCCCTCTGTAGTTCGCGGTAGAGGTACTGCTTGGGAAATCCCATGTCGAGCGCATCCCACGGGAATACCGCATCTTCTGCGTGCCGCACCTGCAGAAAGTCCGCAAAGGAAAGCCCCTCTTCCTTCAGCGCACGCTTGAACGATTTCGCGCCGCCCGCGAGGAAGGCGCGGTGCAGGGCGCGAGCGACGCGGCGGTCGCCGCGCGCGAGCACGCCCTGCACATAGGCGCTCTTGGGCGATTCGGCGATGATGCGGATGCTCCTGTAGGGCGCCAGCCCCTTTCGGATCGTCTTCATCGCATCCTTGACCCATTTCTCGTCCGCCATAGGCAGCCACTGGAAGGGCGTGAATGGCTTGGGGATGAACGGATTGATGCTCAAGGTGATCTGCGCATGCTCCTTCTTCGCCCGAATATGCTCATGCAGTCGCACGGTCATATCGACGATGGCCTTGATGTCCTCTTCCTCCTCGTAGGGCAGACCGATCATCAAGTAGAGACGGAACTGGCGGATGCCCGCCTGCAGCGCGAGATCGACCGTATGGCGCAGATGCTCCTCCTCGATGCCCTTGTTGATGATCTTCCTCATGCGCACGCTGCCCGCTTCGGGGGCGAGCGTGATCGTGCGCAGCCCGCTCCTCGAAAGGGACGCGACAAGCTCCTCGGTCACGGAATCGGCGCGAAAGGAGGCGACCGACATACCGAGATTTTCTGCCAGAATGTCGCGGCACAAAGCGTCGATCTCGGGATAGTCCGAGATGGCGGCTCCCATGAGTCCGATGCGCTTTTCGTACTTCTTCGCCTCTTGGACTTCCTTTTCCAAGACCTTCAGCGAGCGATTGCGCGGCTGTCGAAAGCAGTAGCCCGCCATGCAAAAGCGACAGTGCCTGCCACAGCCGCGTGCCGTCTCGATGAGGTAAAGGTTGAATTCCGTATCGTCGGTGACGACGACGGTGTGCGCGGGAAATTCGTCGAGATCGCGCACCCATTGGCGCGTGACGCGCGAAGGAGCGCCCGCCGCAGGGCGAATGGCGCACAGGCGGCCCGACGCATCGTAGTCGTGCGCGTAGAGCGAGGGCACATAGACGCCCTCGACCTTCGAGAGGGCGCGCAGAAGCTCGGCACGCGAAAGGCCCTGCCGCACGGCGGCGTCGTATGCGTCCATCAGAGCCGGCATGACGACCTCGCCCTCGCCGATGACGAAGGCGTCGACGAAGAGACTCAACGGCTCGGGGTTGAACGTGGCGCAAGGCCCGCCCGCGAGGACGATGGCGTCCTGCTCGCCGCGCTCCGCCGCCAGAAGTTTGACCTTGCCAAGCTGCAGGATGCGCAGCAGGTTGAAGTAGTCCATCTCGAAGGAGACGGCAAAGCCGATCAAAGAGAAGCGATGGAGCGGCTGCTGGTTCTCCAGGCTCAGAAGCGGCGTGCCCGTACGCTCATGCTCGCGCTGTTCCTCGTCGCTCGGCAGGAAGAAGCGCTCGCACGCCGTGTCGCCGCGTCGGTTCAAGAGGTCGTAGATGATGTGCAGCCCGAGGTTCGACATGCCGACGAAGTAGGAATTGGGGTATACGAGCGCGAAGGCGCGCCGCGTGCCCGTCGGAAACGAAAAATAGCCTTGCTCGCGTTCCAACTGCTCGCGCAGACGCCGCTTGATCTTCCAGCTCAAGACGGGTTCTTCTCCCTGAGCAGCGCTTCCAACTCCTCGCGGAAGCCGCTGATGTCGGCAAACTTGCGGTAGACCGAGGCGAAGCGGATGTAGGCGACCTCGTCGAAGTTCTTGAGCTTCTCCATCACGAGTTCGCCGATGTCGCGCGTGTAGACCTCGCGATCCATCGTGTTGCGAAGCTCCTTTTCGATCTCATCCGCCAGGGCGACGATGCGCTCCGTCGGAATGTCGCGCTTGTCGCACGAGCGTATGAGGCCGTTCAGCAGCTTGTTGCGGTCAAAGACGACGCGCCTGCCGTCATTTTTAATAACCATCAGCGGAATCTTCTCCACTGTCTCGTATGTCGTAAAGCGCTTGCCGCACGACGTGCACTCCCTGCGGCGGCGAATGGTATTGCCGTCGTCAGCTGCACGCGAGTCGACGACGCGGCTGTCCTCCTCTTTGCAAAATGGGCAACGCATCTATATCCCCTTCTCTTTCCTTCGTTTTCTTCTCGTTTTTTCTACCGTCTCGCGCCGCTTCGGACGCAGCAGACACTTCTTCCCGTAGCCAATGAGGTCGCCCCTGCCCGCCAGATGCAGCGCCTTGCGCACGATGGCGTCGTTCTCGGGCAGCCAATATTGCAGAAGCGCGCGCTGCATCCTCTTCTCCTCCGCCTTTTTCGCCGTATAGACCTTCTCGCCTGTCAGAGGATTGATTCCCGTGTGGTACATGCAGGTCGAAAGCGTGCCGGGCGTCGGGATGAAGTCCTGCACCTGCTCGGGATGGTAGCCGCGCTCATGGATGAACTCCGCAAGCTCGACGGCGTCTTCGAGGTGCGCGCCCGGGTGGCTTGACATGAAGTACGGCACGAGGTACTGCTTCTTACCGAGCTTTCGGTTCATTTCCTCGAACGCCTTGACGAAGCGCAGGTATACGGATTTTCCGGGCTTTCCCATGAGTCGCGTGACGCGCCTCGATACATGCTCGGGCGCGATGCGCAGCTGTCCGCTGATATGATGACGGCACAGCACTTCCAGAAAATCATCGTGCGCCTGCTGCAGGTAGTCGAAGCGAATGCCCGAGCGGATGAAGACCTTCTTCACGCCAGGCAGCGTGCGAAGGCTCTCTAGGATAGCCAAGTATTCTCTGTGATCGGCTCGCAGGTTCTCGCACAAGGGCGAAAGACACGCCTTGCCGCGGCACGTCCCGCGCACGAGCTGGGCGCTGCACGACGGCTCATAGAAGTTCGCCGTCGGCCCGCCGACATCGTGGATATAGCCCTTGAAATCGGGCAGGGCAATGAGCCGCTTCGCCTCGCGCAGCAGCGACTCCTTGCTCCTATGCTGGATGATGCGCCCCTGATGCGACACGATGGCGCAGAAATGACAGCCGCCGAAGCAGCCCCTCTGGCTGACGAGACTGAACTTGACCTCGGCGATGGCGGGCACGCCACCCGCCTTGTCGTATACTGGATGCCATGTATAGCGATACGACAGTTCGTAGATCTCGTCCATCTCTTCCGTCGTCAAGGGCAGCGCCGGAGGATTCTGCACGACGCAGATCTCTTCGTTCTGCTGGATGAGCCTGCGCCCGCGCAGGGGGTCCTGCTCCAGATATTCGACGCGGAAGGCGTCGGCAAACTGCGCCTTGTCCTTCGCGACCTTCTCATAGGGCGGCAGTTCCACATAGTCCCATACATAGTCGCGGTTCGGCACGCGGTAGCAGGTACCGCGCACATCCTGCACGTTCTCGATCGCAACGCCCGCATGAAGTTCGGCGGCGATCTCGACGATCTGCTTCTCTCCCATGCCGTAGATCAGAAGGTCTGCGCCGCTCTCTAAGAGGATGGACGGGCGCACCTCATCGCGCCAATAGTCGTAATGCGCCATGCGGCGCAGGCTCGCCTCGATGCCGCCGATGATGACGGGAATCTCACCCCAAGCCTCACGCAGCCGCTTCACATAGACGCTGACAGCGCGCTCAGGCCTGCAATTCATGCGTCCGCCAGGTGAATAGGTGTCCTGCCGGCGCAGTTTCTTCGCCGCCGTGAAGCGTGCGAGAACGGAATCGAGATTGCCGCTCGATACAAGAAAGGCAAGCCGAGGCTTGCCTAAACGTCGAAAATCTTTTGCACTGTGCCAATCGGGCTGGGCGATGATGCCGACGCGATAGCCGTGCGCTTCGAGCACGCGGCAGATGATCGCAGTGCCGAAGCCCGGATGGTCGACATAGGCGTCGCCCGAAACGAAGATGAAATCAAGCTCGTCCCAGCCTCTTGCCTCCATGTCCGTCCGGCTCATCGGCAAAAAATCCTTCACGCTTCCAACCATCGATCACTTCGCCGCATTCTCTTTGGTAAAGGTCTTCTCCACCACTTCGCCCTTCTGCCCGATCGCGCCCATGTCCTTGCCATTCAGAGAATAGTTGAGCGCTCCGGCATTGCCCGCCGTGATGCGCACCTTGTCCTTGCCCTTGAGCGTCAAGACCTTGCCCTTTTCAGCCGTCCCCTCGAACTCCGTCTTGCCGTCAACGACGACTTCCGTCCAGCAGCGATCGGTGAAACTGAGCTTCACCTCTACACCGTCAGCCGCCGCCTTCGGCGCGGCCTCCGTCTGCTTCTGTCCCGGCTTCTGCCCCTGCTGCGTCTGCGTCTTTGCACGCGGCGCGGGAGCGCTCGGCTCTTCGTCCCCGCCGAAGGCGATGAGCGCCGCGAAGGCAACGACGAAGACGGCCACCGCCACCATCAGAGCATTGCGAACGCCATGGGATCTCTTCTCCATCGGATAACTTTCAAGCGAGGTGATCTTCGGCCCTCGGTATTCCTCCCTGTTCCTTTCTGTAGACTGCTCCTGCCTTGCTTCTTCCGCCGAAGAAGATCCTGCCGCGTCCTGCAGCTCTTCCTGCGGGTGCATCTCTTCATTGAAAGCGTTTACGATCTCGTTGGCATTAAGCTTCAAATAGTTTGCATAATTGCGGACAAAGCCCTTCGCATAGACCTCACCGGGCAATGTCTTGTATTCGCCTTTCTCGATTGCATCTATATATAAAGCGCGTATGCTCGTAGCCTTTTCAATATCCTTGATCGATAAATTCTGCCTCTCGCGTTCCCTGCGCAGAAGATCGCCTATCATCGAAATTCATCCTTTCCGAAAGCTTCCCAATAAAACTTCCCATTCCATTATACCGTTATGGAAGAGAAAAGACAATAAGCACGAAAAGCACGCGGTGCAAGAATAGGAAATGAGTCTCAACAAAAGACTCGCGCCGCAGCAAGCAGCGCGAGTCTTCGATTCCTATACTCAGAGAAGAACCTTGTGCGAGAGGTTCACACGTCCCTGCTTGTCGATCTCGACGACCTTGACTTCAAGCTCATCGCCTTCATGCACGACGTCCTCGACCTGAGCGACACGATGGCGTGCAAGCTGGGAGATGTGGCAAAGCCCCTCCTTGCCCGGCAGGATCTCAACGAAGGCGCCGAAGTTCATGATGCGCGTGACCTTGCCCTTGTAAACAGCGCCGACCTCCACATCGCGCACGATATCCTCGATGATCTGCTGCGCCTTCTTTGCGCCCTCGCCGTCCGCCGCCGCGATGAAGATCGTGCCGTCCTCCTGGATGTCGATCTGCGCACCCGTCTCGTCAATGATCTTCTTGATCGTCTTGCCGCCCGAGCCGATGACCTCGCGGATCTTGTCGACATGGATCTTCATGACCGTGACGCGCGGCGCATAGGGCGAGAGATCGGCCGCCGGCTTGTCGATGACGGCGAGCATCTTCTCTAAGATGAAGGCGCGGCCGCGCTTCGCCTGCGAGAGCGCCGAAAGGAGAATGTCGCGCGTGATGCCGGCAATCTTGATGTCCATCTGGATCGCCGTCACGCCCTTCTCCGTGCCCGCGACCTTGAAGTCCATATCGCCGAGCGCGTCCTCCATGCCCTGGATGTCCGTCAGGATCGTATAGTGGTCGCCGTCCTTGACGAGTCCCATGGCGACGCCCGACACGGGACGCTTGATCGGAACACCCGCGTTCATCAGAGAGAGCGTGCTGCCGCAGACGCTGCCCATGGAGCTTGAGCCGTTCGACTCCAAGACCTCCGACACGAGGCGGATCGTATAGGGGAACTCATCAAGCGAGGGAATCATGGGCAGGAGCGCACGCTCCGCCAGAGCGCCGTGACCAATCTCGCGCCTGCCGGGACCGCGTGCGGGACGCGCCTCACCGACGCTGTAGCCGGGGAAGTTGTACTGATGAATGTAGTGTTTCGACTGCTCGGGACCAAGACCGTCGATGATCTGCTCGTCGCCGACAGAGCCGAGCGTCGTGATCGTGAGTACCTGCGTCTGCCCGCGCGTGAAAAGCCCCGAGCCGTGCGTGCGCGGCAAAAGGCCGACCTCGCAGCTCACGGGGCGCACCTCATCGAGCGCACGCCCGTCGGGACGGATCTTCTCGTGCGTGATCATGCGGCGCACGCTCTCCTTGACGATCTTGTGCGTGACGGCGGCGATCTCCTTGGCGTTCTCGGGATAGTCCGCAAGGAAATGCTCCAGAACCTCCGCGCCGATGGCGGCGATATGCTCGTCGCGGTCGAGCTTGTCGGGATTGCGCACAGCTTCGTCGAGACGCGAAGAAGCGTAGTCGCGAATCGCCCGATCGAGTTCTTCCGGCGCGAGGAAGAGCTTGACTTCGCGCTTCTCCTTGCCGCAGGCAGCGGCGATCTCCTGCTGGAACTCGACGATGCGCTGAATCTCCTTGTGCCCGAAGAGGATCGCTTCGAGGATGACTTCCTCTGGAAGCTCGTTCGCTCCCGCCTCGACCATCATGACGGCGTCGTGCGAGCCGGCAACCGTCAGATTCAAGTCGGAAACTGCACGCTGCGCCTCCGTCGGATTGATGACGAGTTCACCGTCGACGCGGCCGACCTTGACGCCTGCGATCGGTCCGGCAAACGGGATGTCCGAGACGCAAAGAGCGCACGAAGCGCCGATCATGCCTGCGATCTCGGGAGCATTGTCCTGGTCGACGCAGAGCACCGTCGCGATGATCTGCACATCGTTGCGGAAACCCTCGGGAAACAGCGGGCGGATCGGACGGTCGATGAGACGGCTGCAAAGAATCGCCGATTCGCTCGGGCGGCCTTCGCGCTTGATGAAGCCGCCCGGAATCTTGCCGGCAGCGTACATCTTTTCTTCGAAGTCAACCGTCAGCGGAAAGAAGTCGATGCCCTCGCGCGGCTCTGCCGACGCAGTCGCCGCGACGAGCACCGCCGTATCGCCATAGCGGACAAGAACGGAGCCGTTCGCCTGCTTCGCCATCTTTCCCTGCTCGATGATCAGCGGACGGCCTCCAACCTGCATTTCAAAACTCTGCATTTGAGTTCCTCCTAAATTTTCACTCTTTGATTCATGACCTTATTCGACAAAAAAACGCATTATCCTTGCCACATGCAAAAAAAGGCGGGGAAAAATCCCCGCCTCTCTCTTACTTCCTCAAGTTCAGTTTTGCGATAATCGCGCGATAGCGCTCGATGTCACTGTTGTAGAGGTAGCTCAGAAGCCTCCTGCGATGACCGACCATCTTCAAAAGACCGCGTCTCGAATGGTGATCCTTCTTGTGCTCTTTCAGATGCTCCGTGAGGTAGACGATCCGCGCCGTCAAGAGCGCGATCTGCACCTCGGGCGAACCCGTGTCGCCTTCGTGTACGGCATTTTCCTCGATGATCTTCTGCTTTGCTTCCTGTGTCAGCATGAATAAGCCCTCCTAAGCGTCTTTCTTTTCTCCTGCGGCCACGGCGTCGTCGGAGAAATCGGCGTCGTAGCTACGGAATTCCTTAAGGAATCACTGATAAATTCAGCTACCCATCTTCACACATCTACACTGCCCTGTCGTCGTCGCCAAATCCTCGACGTAGCCACTGCTACGCCTGCGGTTTGTCTCCTTGACAGGAACAGCGTATCTGTGCAAATCTGGGCAACTTCATTTTATCAGCGTTTCCTTAAAACTTCTCTGGCATTATAGCACAGTTCCTTCGCCCTTGCAAGCCTTCGACATGCGCGTTCCGGCATATATCCGGCCTCAAAGACCGAGTTTCCTGCTGTAGTCTCCGAGGTAGCGCTCGAAGTTGACGCCGTAGCGGATGTCCGTACCCGCCTCCTTCGTCCAGGCGATGCACTCCACCGTATAGTCGACGGCGATGCGTGCGGCCTCCGCGATCAGCTTGCCACCGACCGCTGCGCCGACGAAGGCGCTGCCGAACACATCGCCCGTGCCGTGGTAACTGCCCGGAATGTTCTTGCCGAGGACATAGCAAACATTGTCCGCCGCCGCATCATAAACCGCCGCGCCAAGTTCCTTGTCGTCAAAATAGACGCCCGTCAGCACGATATGCTTGACGGGAATCGCCTTCGCCAGGCGGCGCAGCAAACCTTCCACATACTCGCGCGTGTAGGGACCTTCCGCGTAGTCCTCGCCGAGCATGAACGCTGCCTCCGTCATGTTGGGCAGAATGATGTCCGCCTTGGAGCAAAGCCCCTTCATCGCCGGCGGGAATGTCTCGTCGAAAATGGAATAAAGCTTGCCGCCGTCCGCCATCACAGGATCGACGACGAGCAGCGTATCCTTGTCCGCCAAGGCGGAGAAAGCATCGCCGACAAGCTTGATCTGCTCGAAAGAGCCGAGAAAGCCCGTGTAGATGCCGTCGAATTTCAGACGAAGCGACTGCCAATGCGCGACCATCGGCGAGATGTCCTCGGTCAAGTCACGATAGGTGAAGCCCGTGAAGCCGCCCGTATGCGTCGACAAGACCGCCGTCGGCAGCACCGAGCACTCGACGCCCGCCGCCGATATGATCGGCAAAGCCACCGTCAGCGAGCACTTCCCCACGCCCGAAATATCATGAATCGCCAAGACTCTCTTCTGTCTTTCCATTTTTATAGCCTCTTTTCAATCTTCAAGTGGGAGAGGTATTTGAGGAAGCACTGATAAATTCAGCGCTTCCTTGATGACTGCTTCCACATCATCCCCCTCAAGGTCTTTTCATTCTACCACGAAACCCCAAGAAGTCAAACCCAAAGGGTGCAGACCGATTGGCTAGGTTTCTGGTAAGGGCGGCGCACTATGTCCACAAAGTGGACGTTTGTGCGTGTAGTTTACCACGAAACCCCAAGAAGTCAAACTCGAAGGGTGCAGACTGATTGGCTAGGTTTCTGGTAAGGGCGGCGCACTATGTCCACGAAGTGGACGTTTGTGCGTGTGATTTAGCGTGAACGTCCAGGAAGTCAAGCCGTAAGCGCAGCGCAGATCGTCGCCTTATTTCAGACAGGGATCATGGAAGAATCGCACTTCTCGCTCGACTTGACGCAAGGAAATGGAGAATGATATACTCAAGAAAACGAAAGATTCTCTGGAAAGGAGCTTGATTTCCATGACCACGCTTGCCATAGAGATTGATGATGCCAATGCCCGCATACTGGAAGATTACGCACGATCGAACAAGATTACGATTGACAGCTGCATCAACAAATTGATTACCGAACTTCACCAGCGAGAAAGAACCGCCTATCTCAAGATGCTTGAAGAAAGCAACCAAGCGCTTCGCGAAGGCCGCACGATCACGAAGACGTTTGCTGAGCTTAAGGCCATGGAACATGAGTAATATCACCTTTACAGAACCCGCATTTGCACAATATCTCTATTGGCAAACGCAAGACAAGCGTACGCTGAAAAAAATCAATCAACTTCTGCAGAGCATCGACCGCGACGGCGTCTTGAACGGACTTGGCAAGCCTGAAGTGCTGAAGCACCTCGGCGGCGATTTCAGCAGACGCATCGACGAACAAAATCGTCTCGTATACACCGTCGAAGGCGATAATATCATCGTAAAAGCCTGCAAAGGGCACTATTGAAACCAAAGAAAAAACTTCAAACACATATCAAAAGAGGCAGCACCGACTCACAAAGGGCTAGTTGCTGCCTCTTTTATTCCTTATCTCACACGCCGAAACGGCCGATCCTTACGCCGATTTTCTGCGCAAGCTCTTCTATGTCGTCGGTGCCCGTTTCCATGCCTGCAAAAAGCGGGATGGCGGCGCACGTTCTGGCATCGTCCAAGGCGCGGTGGTGGCGGAAATTGATATTGAGGTGTGCGCCTACGGTATTGAGCTTGTGATCATCAAGAGCAGGCCAAACCTTGCGTGCGATGCGCACGGTGCAGCATGTGCGGAAATCCGGCGCCTGCAGGCGATTGGCAAGGAGCGACGCCTTGAGCACGCCCATGTCGAAGGACTCATTGTGCGCGACGACGATCTTGCCGGCAAGGCGCTCCTTCAGCTCTTCCCAGACCTCGGCGAAGGTCGGCGCATCTGCCACATCTTTGGGGCTTATGCCGTGGATGCCGATGTTGAAGCTGTCGAAGCGAAGTCCGGGCGGCTGAATGAGCGTCGTCCACCCTTCCTTTAGCTGTCCGTCCCGCACCTCTACGGTAGCCACGCTGCAGGCGGAGTTCATGCTGCCCGTCGCCGTTTCAAAATCAATCGCGATATAGTTCATCATGGCGATCACCTCGCAAAACACTTTCTGCGGCACTGCCGCGCCATACACACGCCGAGGGACGCTCCCTTCCCGCGTCCCTCGGAAACGCCTGCCGCTTCGGTCTTCTTCGAAGCTCAGACGTTCTTTTTCTTCTGCAGATACTCGTCGATGGCGGCGGCCGCCTTCTTGCCCGCGCCCATCGCCAGGATGACGGTCGCCGCGCCCGTCACGATGTCGCCGCCCGCGAACACGCCTTCCTTCGTCGTAGCGCCCGTCTCCTCGTCAGCGACGATGTTGCCGCGCTTCGTCGTATCCATGCCGGGCGTCGTCGTCGCGACGATGGGATTCGGCCCCGTGCCGATGGACATGATGACCGTATCGACGGGAAGCTCGAACTCCGAGCCTTCGATGGGCACGGGACGGCGGCGTCCCGAATCGTCCGGCTCGCCAAGCTCCATCTTGATGCAGCGGATCGCCTTGACCCAGCCGTCTTCGTTGCCCAAGATTTCGACGGGATTGTTCAGCAAGCGGAAGTCGATGCCCTCTTCCTTCGCATGGTGCACTTCCTCGCGCCTTGCGGGCAGTTCTTCCTCGCTGCGGCGGTAGACGATGTAGACTTTCTCCGCGCCGAGCCGCAGCGCCGTGCGCGCCGCGTCCATGGCGACGTTGCCGCCGCCGACGACGGCAACGCCCCTGCCGACGTGAATCGGCGTCGCAAAATCGGGGAAACGGTATGCCTTCATGAGGTTGCAGCGCGTCAGGAACTCGTTGGCGGAATAGACGCCGTTGAGGTTTTCGCCGGGGATGTTCATGAAATGCGGCAAGCCCGCGCCCGTGCCGACGAAGACGGCGTCGAATCCCTCTTCTTCCATGAGTTCGTCGATCGTATAGAGCCTGCCGACGACGGAATTCAGCTCGATCGTCACGCCGAGCTTTCTGAGGTTTTCGACTTCCTTCTGCACGACGCCGTCCTTCGGCAGGCGGAACTCGGGAATGCCGTAGGAGAGCACGCCGCCCGCGACATGCAGCGCCTCAAAGATCGTCACGCGGTAGCCCTTTTTCGCGAGATCGCCGGCGCACGAAAGTCCCGCAGGACCTGCGCCGATGATTGCGACCTTCTGCGCGTCCGGGGCGAACTCGACGGGCTTGACCTCTTCTTCCTGCGCGAGCTGCCAATCCGCCGCGAAGCGCTCAAGTCTGCCGATGCCGACAGGCTCGCCGCGCTTGCCGAGGATGCAGAGCTTCTCGCACTGGTTCTCCTGCGGACAGACGCGGCCGCAGACGGCGGGCAGCGCATTGTCGCCCTTGATGATGTCGATCGCCGCCGCAAAATCGTGCGCCTTGATCTTCTGGATAAACTCGGGGATGCGCACGGACACAGGACAGCCCTTGCGGCACTGCGGCACCTTGCAGTTGAGACAGCGCTCAGCCTCGGCGATCGCCGTTTCCTCATCGTAGCCCAACGCCACTTCTTCAAAGTTGTGGGCGCGAACCTTCGGGTCTTGCTCAGGCATCTTATGTTTTTCCAGCACCAACGCCATGTCAATTCCTCCCCAAGCCGATGTTACAGATGTGATCCTTCTCCTTCGCTTCCTGCGTGCGGTACATCCTGCCGCGCGCCATCAATCCCTGGAAATCGACGAGATGACCGTCGAACTCGGGGCCGTCGACGCAGGCGAACTTCATCTCCTCGCCCACCTGCACGCGACAGCCGCCGCACATGCCCGTACCGTCAACCATGATGGGATTGAGGCTCACGATGGTCTTGATGCCGTAGGGGCGCGTGGCTTCGGCGACGCTCTTCATCATGACGCCCGGGCCGATCGCCGTGACCTGGTCGATCTTCTCGCCGCGCTTCACGAGTTCTTCGATGGCGTTCGTGACGAACCCCTTGATGCCGTAGGAGCCGTCGTCCGTTGTGATCAGAACCTCGTCGGAAATCGCCCTCATGCGATCTTCAAAGATGAGGATGTCCTTCGTCTTCGCACCGAGAATCGAGATGACCTTGTTGCCAAGTTCATGCGCCGCGCGTGCGATCGGATAAACGGGTGCGACGCCGATGCCGCCGCCGACGAAAACGACGGTTCCCATGTGATTGGAAAGCTCCGACGGCTGCCCCAGAGGACCGACGAAGTCAAGAATAGAATCGCCTTCCTGGAGAGAGGCGAGAAGCTCAGTCGATGCGCCGACGACCTGGAAGAGGATCGTGACGATTCCCTTTTCGCGATCAAAGTCGGCGATTGTCAGCGGTACACGCTCGCCCTCCTCATTGACGCGCAGGACGATGAACTGCCCCGGCAAAGCCTTCTTCGCCACGCGGGGCGCCTCGATATCGTACTCAAGGATGCCCGGTGACAACTCTTGTTTCTTTAAGATTCTGTACATTCCAATGCCCCTCCTCTGCATTAAAAACAAAGAATCAGATTTCTGACACGCCCTTTATCCTTCGGCAAATATGCCGCCCAAATACTCGTCAATCCCCGTGCGAATCGGCATGAGGTAGACGTGTTCACCCTTTGCCCGCGCTTCTGCCAAAACATCACGCGCAAACGCGACGCTCCATGCAAGCGTCGGTTCGAAGTCCTTCGGGAACACGACCTGATTCTTCGTCTCCCAATAGCTCTCAGAGCGCTGCGAGGTCACGGGCGAGAGCCCCCAGTAAACCTCGATGCCTTCGAGCATGTCCGCATACATCGCGAGGAAGCGGCGATCGAAAAATGGCTGTGTGAAGAAGCCGACAGCGCCCGCCTGCAGTTTGCGGCGGATGCGGTAATCTTCCTGCCTCATGCTGCCGCGATACTGGTCGATGCCCGCAAAGACTCGAATCTCGGGCATTTCCTCGCGGAACTTCCGTATGACGTCGATGCTCTCCGTCGGATAGACGGTGTGCGCCATGTTCTGCGGCGCATCTCCCTCGATGACGAGGACTTCTCGAATCGCATGTTCGCGCAGGTAGTCCGCCATGGGCAGCGGCTTCGTGATGTCGATGTCCATGGCGCGGATGTGCGGCACAGCGGGGAAAGTCTCGCCCGCAATCGCCGCGCCCTCCCAACTGCGCACGGGAAGTCGCAGGAGGTCGGGGACGTTGATGAGATCGATCTTTCCCTCATATTTTTTCGTCTGCGCGAGTTCTTCACGCAGCGCCGCCTCGTCGCGCGGCACAAGTTCAAGCGACACTTTGCTCATAAACGTCAGCCTCCTGTCAGAACAATCCCGTGATTCTGCCGTCTTCCGTGATGTCCATATCCATCGCCGCCGGATGCTTGGGAAGCCCCGGCATCGTGAGGATGCTGCCCGTCAGGGCGACGACAAACCCCGCGCCCGCCGCGAGGCGAAGCTCGCGCACCGTGATGCGAAAGCCCTCGGGCCTGCCAAGAAGCGCGGCGTCGTCGGAAAGCGAATACTGCGTCTTCGCCATGCACACGGGCATCTTGTCGAAGCCCAGCGCTTCCAATTCCTCAAGCTCTCTTTGCGCTTCCTTCGTAAAATCGACGCCTGCCGCGCCGTAAATCTCACGCGCAATCTTGCCGATTTTTTCAGGAATCGTCTCCTTCTCATCGTAGATATAGCGAAAGTCCGCCTTCTTTTGAAGCGCCGCCTCGACCTTCTCGGCAAGCGCCTCGCCGCCCTCGCCTCCCTTCGCCCAAACTTCGGACAGAGCGACCTCGGCGCCGAGCGCCTCGCACTCGCGGCGCACGAAATCAAGCTCTTCGGCCGTATCGGTCGGAAAGGCGTTGACGGCGACGACGGCGGGCAAACCGAACTTCTGCACGTTCTCGATGTGCTTGGCGAGATTCGCCATGCCCTTTTTGAGCGCCGTCATGTCAACCTTCTCCAATTCCTTCTTGGAAAGTCCGCCGTGCATCTTGAGCGCACGCACCGTCGCGACAATGACGACGGCGTCGGGAGAAATCCCCGCAAAGCGACACTTGATGTCGAGGAACTTCTCCGCACCGAGGTCGGCGCCGAACCCCGCCTCCGTCACAACGACGTCGGCGAACTTCAACGCGAACTTCGTCGCCATGATGCTGTTGCAGCCGTGCGCGATGTTGGCAAAAGGACCGCCGTGGATGAAGACGGGCGTGCCTTCGAGCGTCTGCACGAGGTTCGGCTTGATCGCGTCCTTGAAGAGCAGCGTCAGTGCGCCCGTCGCGCCGAGCTCGTCGG
This sequence comes from Selenomonas sp. CM52, assembly GCF_000292955.1. Classification (NCBI taxonomy): domain Bacteria; kingdom Bacillati; phylum Bacillota; class Negativicutes; order Selenomonadales; family Selenomonadaceae; genus Selenomonas; species Selenomonas sp. CM52. The sequence continues at coordinate 61,202 of NZ_ALNM01000019.1, read as the reverse complement.
CACGCACAGCTCTGCCCGAGCGCGTGTAACCGATGACGATGCGTCCGAGACGCTCCTTCATGTCCATGAGGTCGCGCGAGAGGCAGAGGATCGCCATCATCTCCGACGCCACCGTGATGTCAAAACCCGTCTCACGCGGCACGCCGTGCGCCTTGCCGCCCATGCCGATGACGACATGGCGCAGTGCGCGGTCGTTGAGATCGAGGACGCGCTTCCATGTGATGCGGCGCACGTCGAGATCAAGCGCGTTGCCCTGCTGGATATGGTTGTCGATGATGGCGGCAAGGAGGTTGTGCGCCGTCGTGATGGCATGAAAGTCCCCCGTAAAGTGCAGATTGATGTCCTCCATCGGCACGACCTGCGCATAGCCGCCGCCCGCCGCGCCGCCCTTCATGCCGAAGCACGGCCCCATCGACGGCTCACGAAGCGCAGCCGCCGCCTTGCGGCCTCGGCGAGAAAGCGCATCGGCCAGCCCGACGCTCGTCGTCGTCTTGCCCTCGCCCGCCGGCGTCGGATTGATCGCCGTGCAGAGGATGAGCTTGCCGTTCGGCCTGTCCTTGACGCGCTGCCAGGCGTCAAGCGTGACCTTCGCCTTGTATTTGCCGTAAAGCTCCAAATCATCAGGCGCAAGGCCGATCTTCGAAGCAATCTCCTCGATCGGCTTCATCTTCGCCGCCTGTGCGATTTCCACATCAGATTTCATGGCTGCTCCTCCTCACTTTTCCACTCGCATCTTCGCCGCCTGCACCGTGTTCGCCATAAGCGTGGCGATGGTCAGGAGTCCGACGCCGCCAGGCACGGGCGTGATCGCGCCCGCGACCTCCTTCACGGCGTCAAAATCGACATCGCCGACAAGCTTCCTCTCGGCGATGCGGTTGATGCCGACGTCGATGACCGTCGCGCCGAGCTTCACCATATCCGCCGTCACGAAGCGCGGCTTGCCGACAGCAGCGACGAGGATGTCCGCCTCGCGTGCGACAGCGGCGAGATCTTCCGTGCGCGAGTGACAGACCGTGACCGTCGCATTCTCTGCGAGCAAGAGATGGCTGATCGGCTTGCCCACGATATTGCTCCTGCCGATGACGCAGGCGCGTTTGCCCGCGACGGGAATCCCCGCGAGCTTGAGCATCTTCATGCAGCCTGCAGGCGTGCATGGCACGAGCGCGGTTTCCCCCGCCACGAGGCGGCCGATATTGATCGGATGGAAACCGTCGACGTCCTTTTTCGGGTCGATGCGCTCGATGATCTCTGCCGCGCTCTTCGCGAGGTGCGCGGGCAGAGGAAGCTGCACGAGGATGCCGTCGATGCGGCGACTCGCATTGAGCCGGTCGATCTCGGCGAGAAGATCCTCCTTCGTCGTCGTTTCGGGCAAGGCGATCAGAGCGGAAAAAAAACCGAGCGCCTCGCACGCGCGCTCCTTGTTGCGCACATAAACCTCAGATGCCGGATCTTCGCCGACGATGACGACGGCAAGCCCCGGCATCCTGCCGAGTACGCTGCGCAAAGCCAGCGCCTCCTCCCGCGCCTCGTCCTTGATCTTTTGGGCAAAGACCTTGCCTTCGAGCAATCGGGCTGTCATATTTCACTCCCCCATCAAACGTACAAGCTCGCCACGGTAAAGATGAGCATGGCGATAGAAACGATGCCGTTGCGCATGAAGTAGCGCTGCGTGACGCGGCTGTAGTCGTCAGCACTCACGATGCGGTGCTGGTAGACGAGCGTTCCTGCCGCGACGCCGACACCGATGAAGTACGGCCACTGCAGTTCCATGAGGATGCCGAGGCCATAGAAGCACGCGATGCTTGCGGCGTGCACGAAGCGGCAGATGACGAGCGCACCGTGCGCCGTGAACTGCGTCGCCAGCGAGTGAAGCCCCTCCGAGCGGTCGAACGCCTCGTCCTGCGAACCGTAGACGGCATCGAACGCGCCGATCCAGAGCGCCACAGCGACGCAGAGGACGACGGCAGGCAGAGGAAGCTCTCCCGTCACCGCGACCCAACTGCCCGCCGGCGCCATGGCGATGGCGATTCCCAGCACCAAGTGACACAGGAATGTGAAGCGCTTCGTATACGGATAGATCAAGAACGGCACGACGGCGACGGGCAGAAGCCAAAGACAGACTGGTCTGAGCTGCGCCACCGCCAAGATACAGACGATGAGATAAAAAACGATCGAGATCTTCGCCTCGCGCGGCTTCAAGTCGCCGCGCACCATGGCGCGTGAGGCGAGCCGCGGCTGCTTCTTGTCGTACTTCAAGTCGGCGAGGTTGTCCAAGGCGAGCGCCGCGCTCCTCGCGCCTGCGATGGCGACCGTGATCCAGACGAGATCCATCACGGGCGGCATCCCCCCCGCCGCCAAAAATGCGCTCATGTAGGCAAACGGCAGGGCGAAGACGATATGATGGAGCGCGATGTTGTTGATGTGCGCACCGAGTTTAGCCAAGTCCGAGTTCCCTCCACTTCGCATCGACACGCGCCTTGACCTCGTCCGTCATGACGATCTCGTCCGGCCATTCGCGCGTATGCCCCTCTTCCGGCCACGACTTCGTCGCATCGATGCCGAGTTTCGTGCCCCACTTCGCCATCGGCGAGGAGTGATCGAGCACGTCGAGAGGTCCTTCGACCATCTCAAGGTCGTACTTCGCGTCGATGTTGTTGAAGACACGCCACCAGACTTCCTTCATGTCCTGCACGTTCACATGCGCGTCGACGACGATGATCATCTTGCAGAACATCATCTGCCCCATGCCCCAGATCGCATGCATGACGCGGCGCGCCTGCATCGGGTACGTCTTCTTGATGGAGACGACGCAGCAGTCGTGGAACACGCCTTCGAGCGGCATATTGATGTCGACGATCTCGGGCACCATCTGCTGCAAAAGAGGCAGGAAGATGCGCTCCGTCGCCTTCGCGAGGAAGCAGTCCTCCATCGGCGGCTTGCCGACGATCGTCGCCGGATAAATCGGATTCTTGCGGTGCGTGATGCAGGTGATGTGAAACACGGGGTAATCGTCCGCCAGAGAATAATAGCCTGTGTGGTCGCCGAACGGCCCTTCGCGGCGGCGTTCGCTTTCCAGCACATAGCCTTCCAAGACGATCTCGCTCGTCGCCGGCACCTCGATGTCGACCGTCTTGCACTTGACAAGCTCGACCGACTTGTGGCGCAGAAAGCCCGCGAAAACCATCTCGTCGATGTCGCGCGGCAGGGGCGCCGTCGCGGCATACGTGAGGACGGGATCCGTGCCGATGGCAACGGCGACCTCGATGCGGTCCTTGCCCTGCTCTTTCGCCGCGCGGAAGTTCTCCGCGCCGTTTTTATGAATATGCCAGTGCATACCCGTCGTATTCTTGTCGTATTTTTGCAGACGGTACATGCCGACGTTGCGCTTGCCCGTCTCGGGATTCTTCGTAAAGACGAGCGGCAGCGTGATGAAGGGGCCGCCGTCCTCAGGCCAGCACTTCAAGATCGGCAGGATGTCGAGCGACGGATTATCCATCTCTACGACTTCCTGGCACGGCGCTTTCTTAACGTACTTGGGGAAGTTCACCGCCTTGCGCATCTTCGGAATGAGCGTGACGAGATCCATCTTGTTCGCGAGCGAGATCTTCGGCAGACGCATGAAATCGCGCAGATCATCGGCGATCTCGTCAAGACTCTCGACGCCCAGAGCGATGCTCATGCGTTCCATGCTGCCGAAAGCGTTCATGAGCACGGGCATGTCGTAGCCCTTGACGTTCTCAAAGAGCAGCGCGACGTTCTTCTCGCCCTCCATCTTGGAAACACGGTCGGTGATCTCGGTGATTTCGAGTTCGGCGTCAACCTCCGTCTTGATGCGGCGCAAAAGCCCGCGCGATTCCAGTTCCTCGATAAACTCGCGTAAATCCTTGAAAGCCACGAATATTCCTCCTTATTTGCGCAAAACAAAACGAACGATGACGTAGCTGATCTCATAGAGGAGGATCATGGGCACGGCGATCATCGTCTGAGAAAAAACATCGGGTGTCGGGGAAATGACAGCGCCGATGACGAAAGACAGAAACACCACGATGCGCTGCTGCTTCCAGAGAAAGGCAGAGCCGACGAACCCGAGCTTCGCGAGAACCACGATGATGAGCGGCAGTTCAAAGATGCAGCCGAAAGGCAGGATGAACGCCAACACGAAGTCAAGGTACTTTCCTAAGGAAAAAAGCGGCTCCAGATTGTCCGTGCCGAAGCCTATGAAGAATCGGATGGCTGCGGGCAATACAAGGGTGAAGGAAAAGGCGATGCCGACGACGAAGAGCACGACGGAAAGCGGCACGATGAGAAGCAGCGCCTTTCTCTCGCGCACGGTCAAAGCCGGCAAGATGAAGCGCCAAATCTCGTAAAAAATGACGGGCAAAGCGAGCAAAAAGCCGCCAAAGACCGCAATCTTCAGATAGGTGAAGAACGCCTCTGCCGGCTGCATGTAGTAGAGTTTTCCCGCAGGCGCCGTCAAGCAGCGCATGATCTCGTCGATGTAGAAATAGGCGACGCCGCTGCCGACGGCGACGGCGGCAATCGAATAGATCAGCCGCTTCCGCAGTTCTTCGAGATGCGCGATGATGGACATGCTGCCGTCCTTGCGCTCCTCCGACGCCTGCTGCCCCATTTGTTCTCGCGGCTCAGACGGCTGCTGCATCGGCGACTCGGGCGGCTGCTGCATCGGCGGCTCGTGCCCTGCCTGTCCATCGTTCAAGCCTTGCGGCTGCTCATGCTTTTCGTACGTCATTTTTCGCTCTTCTCATCTTTTTTAGCAAGCGTCGACGACTCGGGCGTGACGTCGACGGTGCTCTTTTCGCCCTCGTCCTTGCCTTCCTTGAACTCCTTCACGCTCCTGCCGAGCGCCTTGCCGATCTCAGGCAGTTTGCGCGGGCCGAAAATGATGAGTGCAACGAGGAGAATGGCTCCAAGCTCATAAAGGCTCAGCATTTTCTATCTCCCCTCGCTTTCCTGCTTCTTCGCTGCATCGCCTTCTGCGGCAGTCGTCTGCGCCCCATTCACCGGCTCGGGTGCAAGCGGCTGCTGCCCCGCCGGCGGTTCGGCAATCGTCTGCATCGGCGGCTGCTGCACACTCGGCGGCGCGGCGCTTTCGATCGGCTTATTCACGTCGGACATCAGATTGTTCGTCGCCTTTTTGAACTCGCTGAGACCCTTGCCAACGGCACGGCCGATCTCGGGCAATTTGCCCGGACCGAATACCACAAGCGCAATGATGAGAATGAGGATGAGCTCAGGAAAGCCCAAATTAAACATAGCTTTTCCCCCTTAAAGAACTGCACAAGTCAGGCCTTGCATATTTCAAGCAAAACTTACGATTCGCGCTTCGCGATGTAGTCCGCCGCCTTGCAGAAGGTATCACGCACCTTGTCGGGCAGAACGGCAGGCAGAGCCTCCTTCGCCTCGATCAGGAACTCGCGCACCTTGGCACGCGCATATTCGATGCCGTCGGAAGCACGCACGATGGCGAGTGCGCGCTCGACGTCTTCGCGCGTCATCGAAGGATTCGTCACGATGGAAAGAAGTTCTTCGCGTTCGGAGCTGACCTCAAGCGCACGAATCACGGGCAAAGTCACGATACCCTCATGGATGTCGTTGCCCGCAGGCTTGCCGATCTTCTTCTCGTTCGAGGTCAGGTCGAGAAGGTCGTCCGTGATCTGGAACGCCATACCGACGTACTTGCCGTAGGCATGAAGCCCCCGTTCCGCCTCCGCGCCGAGATTCGTCGCGATGGCGCCAAGCTCGCAGCAGATGGCGAGGAAATTCGCCGTCTTCTTCGCTATGCGCTCATAATACTCCTCGACATCACGCGAGGCGCGATAAAGTTCCTTGTTCTGGATGATCTCGCCCGAGCTGAGATCCATGATGAGCTGCGCGATACGCCTCGAAACGCGCTCGCCGAAGCCGTTCTCAACGATGAGAAGAAACGCTCTCGCGAAGAAGTAGTCGCCCGAGAGAATCGCCTGTTGATTGCCCCACATGGCATTTGCCGTCACCGCGCCGCGCCGTGTATCGGCATGATCGAGCACATCGTCATGGACGAGCGACGCCATGTGGATCAGTTCGAGTGCAACGGCGAGCGGCATCATTTTTTTCGCGTCAAAATCCTTGCCGGAGCGTGCCGCAAGCAAAAAGAGCGCAGGGCGCAGCCTCTTGCCGCCGGACTTCACAAGATGCGTGCCGATCTCCGTGATGCGATCTACAGGCGAGACGACCGCCTGCAGAAGCTCTTCTTCAAGCAAGGCAAGGTCTTTCTTTATCAAGAGAAACATCGAATGGATGAACATCCCATCACCTACATGCCTACAATTTCATAATGCTCTCATAAGTGTACACCATTCAAGCATTTTTGTCATGAATTTTCTTTTTGGGAACAGTGCTAATCGATTTTCTCATCGAGTTCCCTTTGCTTCTCGATGAGATCGGCAAGCGAGACATGATCAATGACGTCCTTCATTGCCTCATGCAGCTTTTGCCACAGAAGAAGCGTTGCACATCGTTCGTGCCTTGGACAGTCGTTCTCCTCCATGTCCATACAGGCAACGGGGGCGAGACTGCCCTCAATTAAATGCAGGATGCTGCCCGCCGTATATTCCTGCGGTGAACGCATCAAGCGATAGCCGCCCTGCGGTCCGCGGCTGCTCTTGACGAAGCCCGCTTTGTTCAGCACGGAGACAATCTGCTCCAGATACTTTTCCGAGATCTCCTGTCTTCGCGCAATATCCTTGATGCGCACAGGCTCGTTCTGCCCGTTCATGGCGATATCCATCATGAGCCGCAGCGCATATCGCCCTCTCGTCGAAATCTTCATGTCTTTTCCTCCGCTTGGATTTTTCCTGCGTTTCTCGTGGAAGCACGGATAAACTCAGAACTCTCTTGTATATCGTTCCTATATGATATGTTTATGCACGTTCTATTATAGCGCATTTTCTTCTCTCTGTCTCCCTTGCAAATTCCTGTGCATCCCTTATAATATTCTTATGAATACCATTCCAAGGAGGAGTCCATCATGCCAACACCACACAACTCCGCTGAAGTCGGCGATATTGCCGAGCGCATTCTGCTGCCTGGCGATCCCCTGCGTGCGAAGTACATCGCTGAAAACTTTCTCACGGACGCTAAAGAATACTCGCATGTGCGCAATGTGCTCGGCTATACGGGAAGCTACAAGGGCACGCCCGTTTCCGTGCAGGGCACGGGCATGGGCATGCCGTCCATCGCTATCTATGTGCATGAGCTGATCAACGTCTACGGTGTAAAGAAGCTCATCCGCGTCGGCAGCTGCGGTGCGCTCGCCAAGGATCTCCACATCCGCGATGTCGTCATCGCGCAGGGAACGACGACGGATTCTTCCATGCCGAAAAACATCTTCGGCACATCCGTCAACTTCGCACCGCTCGCCGATTTCTCGCTGTTAGAAAATGCCGTACATCATGCGCGCGAAAAACATCTGCCCGTGCGCGTCGGCAACGTGCTGTCGCAGGATCGCTTCTACGACGACGAGATCGACTTCGCCAAACTCCTCAGCTACGGCGTGCTCGCCGCCGAGATGGAAACGGCGGCGCTCTACCTGATCGCAGCCAAATTCGACGTACAGGCGCTCGGTATCTTCACGGTCAGCGACCACATCACCTGCGACGAAGCGCGTGCAACGCCCGAAGAGCGCGAACGCTCCTTCAACGACATGATCGAGCTTGCCTTGGAAAGCATCCTCAAGGAATGAAAACAAAGAAGCCGCACGGCAACATGCTGTGCGGTTTCTTTTCGCTCTCATGCAAACAAAACCGTCCGCCATGTTCAAAAGGCGGACGGTTTTGTGTATGCAGCTTACTGATGCAAAGAGGCATACGACCAATCATTGACGCCCAGCATGCGGATGGAGATTCTCATGCCGGCAGTCGTCGGATGCAGAGACAGTGCGAAGTATTTCTCCGTACCGTGGTCGTTGATCTTGAAGATGCTGTCGAAGTGGTTTCCTACACCATAGAAACTCAGGAACGTCATCGGATAGGTGTTGAACGTCCCATTGCGGAAAAAGGCGACGAGGTTATTGTCAGCGTCGTACCAATGACCATCAAGGTAATCGTAGGCGCTGTCGGGCACTTGGAACCATTCCTTGTGGACGTTGACGCCGTTCAAGTGTACCGTCGGGCGGAAGAACGGGTTGTTCTTCTCCTTGTCGTTTGCCGCCGCATTGGAATATTCGACGGGCACGTTGCGGAAGCCGTTCGGTTCCTGCACCTGCACGGCCGCAGCAAAATTGCCGGGGCTGCCCGCCATCGTGATCATATCCATGCGGAAGGTATTGAGCCTGCCGTCGCGCACGATGGCAAAGAGATTACCGTTGTCGTCGTACCAGTTCCCCTCAAGGAGATCCAACTCGGAATATGCGTGCGCCTGCGGCGTCGCCAAGAAGAGCGAACACGCGAAAAGCGCAGCAGCAAGGAATTTTTTCATGTTTTCTGCCTCCTGATTTCAAAATTATTGCCTACATCAAGTATTTTTATTCTTCATCAAGGCTTAAACTCCTGCTTCTTTGCCTAAACTACCCAAATTTTAAGGAAACGATGATAAGACGAAATCGCCCAGACTCGTGAAGATGGACGGCTGAATTTATCAGCGGTTCCTGAAGGAAGGAACTTTGTTCAACAGAAGAAGCGGTCGACGCGAATCACAGGATGATAGATTGGATGACGTTCCTCAATTTCCCGTGTAAGGAAGAAACGCACATCTTCGTTCGTCATCTTGCATGCAGGAGCAACTTCAACGTCAAAGATGAGTTTCTTGCCGCCGCCCTTTGCTGTCGTCATGCGAAAGTCATGGATGGATTCACCCAACTTGTTCTCGCGCATGATGGCCTCCACCTCTGCACGCGCACGCTCAACCTCAGGATCGTCCGTGACGACAGGATCCATGTGGACGGTCACGATGATGTGATACTTCCTGCGCAGAAGTTCTTCGACTCCGTCGATGATCTCGTGCGCTTTGAGGAAGTCCATCGAAGCAGGCACCTCGGCATGCACCGAAGCGAAGATGCGCCCTGGGCCGTAGTCGTGGATGATGATGTCATGCACGCCCGTGATCGCGCGGTGCTTGAGCACCGTCTTCTCGATTCCCTCGACGAGCGCGGGATCGGGCGGCTGTCCGAGAAGCGGCTGCAGCGTGTCGCGCGCTGCCTCCCAGCCACTGTGCAGAATAAAGAGCGCGACGAGGACGCCCGCCCAGCCGTCGATGTCGATTCCCGTCGCATAATGGAACGCGAGGCTGGCGACGACGACGACGGTCGCGATGCAGTCGTTCAGACTGTCCGCCGCCGCCGCACGGATCGCCGCTGAATCGATGCGCTCGCCGATCGTCTTGTTGAAGCGGCCGAGCCAGAGCTGCAGCGCGATGGACGCCGTGAGGATCACGAGCATCGAAACGCTCACCTCGGGCGGTTCGGGCGCGAGGATCTTCTCTACGGAAGCTTCCAATAGCTTAAAGCCGATCAGAAGGATCAGCCCCGCGATACAGAAGCCTGCAATGTACTCGACCCTGCCGTGCCCAAAGGGATGCTCGGCATCCGCCGGCTTCGCCGCGAGACGAAAGCCCAGGAGCGTCGCAATGGACGCCGCTGCATCGGCGAGGTTGTGCACGGCGTCGGCGACGACGGAGACGGCACCACTCATGAGACCGAGCGCAAGTTTGATGGCACTGAGGAGGAAATTGACTGCTATGCCGACGCGGCCGCTCAGATTCCCGTAGGCAAAGCGCACCTCGGGCAATGCCGTCTTGTCATGGTTCTTGACGAAACGGCGGAAAAGAACTTCGTACATGCCGCTTTATGCCTCCGCGAGAAACGCGGCGTACCCTTTCTTCACTTCGTAGACATCGACCTTGCTCGTGACTTCCCACGGCGCATGCATTGAGAGCACCGCGACGCCGCTGTCGATGACCTGCATGCCGTAGAGCGCCATGATGTAGGCGATCGTGCCGCCGCCGCCGAGATCGACCTTGCCGAGTTCGGCGGACTGGTAGCGCACGCCGCGCGCATCGAGCATGGCGCGAAGTTCGCCCAGATATTCGGCATTCGCATCGTTCGAGCCGGACTTGCCGCGCGAACCCGTAAACTTATTGAAGACCATGCCGCGCCCGAGGTAGGCGACGTTGCGCTTGTCGAAGGCCTCGGCGTAGAGCGCGTCATAGCCCGAGGAAACGTCGGACGAGAGCATCTTGGACGAGGCGAGCGCACGGCGCACGGCAAGTTCCGAATATTGGCCGAGCGCATTCATGAGTTCGGCGAGCATGTTCTCGAAGAAGTGCGAGCGCATGCCCGTCGCGCCGACGCTGCCGATCTCCTCCTTGTCGACGAGCAGGCAGCACGCCGTGCGCTTCGAGGGCTTCGTCTCAAGCATGGCAGCGAGCGATGTGTAGGAGCACACGCGGTCATCCTGCCCGTAACCGAGGATCATGCTGCGGTCGAAGCCCATCTCGCGAGCCGCACCTGCGGGTACGAAGGAAAGCTCCGCTGACAGGAAGTCTTCTTCTTCGATGCCGTACTTTTCCTGCAGCAGATGAAGCACGTTCTTCTGCACAGCCTCCTTTTCCTCGCCCGCAAGCGGCAGCGTGCCGACGAGCACATCGAGCTTCTCGCCTTCGACGACCTTGTCCGCCGACTTCTTGAGCTGCTCCTGCGACAGGTGCACAAGAAGATCGGTCACGCAGAAGGTCGGCTCGGACGCATCTTCGCCGATGACGATGTCCTGCACCGTGCCGTCCTTCTTGGCGACGACGCCATGCAGCGCGAGGGGAACCGTGACCCACTGATACTTCTTGATGCCGCCGTAATAATGCGTATCGAGGTAGGCGAGACCACCGTCCTCATAGAGCGGGTTCTGCTTGACATCGAGGCGGCACGTGTCGATGTGTGCACCGAGAATCGCCAGGCCGTTTTCCAGCGGCTCCGTGCCGACATGAAAGAGCGCGATCGCCTTCTTCATGTAGGCGTAGTAAACCTTCGCGCCGGGTGCGATTTTCCTTCCGGAACGCACGATTTCTTCAAGATCCTCGTAGCCTGCCGCCTGCGCCTGCCGGATGATCTCGCGCACGCTCTCGCGCTCCGTCTTGCACTTCGTCAAAAACTCGATGTAGCCTTTGGAAAGTGTCTCAAGCTCCTTTTTCTCAGCTTCGGAGTACGCACTCCAAGGCAGTTCCTTCTTCTTGTCCTTCGTTTCTGCCATAATATCACCTTTCTATAAATGTCTTATGCCAAATTTTCCAAGATCGCGGCGAAATCCGCTCTCGTTTCCGCGCGATTGAAAAGCTCTCTGAGACGCGCACCGTTCTTCATGCCGCGCGTGTACCACGTCGCATGCTTTCGCATCTCGCGCGGCCCGACGTAGTCGCCCTTCGTTTCGAGCAGCATGTCGAGGTGGCGCAGGATGAGCGCACGCCGCTCGGAGGCCGTCGGCGGCGCAGCAACCTCGCCCGTACGCAGGAAGCCCGCCATCTCACGAAAGAGCCACGGATTTCCCTGCGCGGCTCTGCCGACCATCACGCCGTCGGCATCCGTCGCCTCGAAGATGCGCACGAGATCGACGACGCTTCGGACATCGCCGTTCGCGATGACGGGAATGGCGACACGCTCCTTCACGGCGCGGATGATTGCCCAATCCGCCTCGCCGCTGTAGAACTGCTCGCGCGTCCTGCCGTGCACGGCGATGGCGTCGACGCCCGCAGCTTCGGCGCGCGCGGCAATCTCCACCGCGTTGACGTGCGCCGCGTCCCAGCCCTTTCGAATCTTCACCGTCACGGGCAGATTGACGGCACGCTTCAATGCCTTCAAGATGCGCTCGGCACGCACAGGATCGAGGAGCAGCGCCGATCCCTCGCCGTTCTTGACGATCTTCGGCGCGGGACAGCCCATGTTGAAGTCGATGACGTCGGCGACGCCGAGGCTCTCGACATAGGCGGCAGCACGCGCCACAGCTTCCGGCTCATTGCCGAAAAGCTGCATGGCCAGAGGTCGCTCACGCGGATCGGTCTGAAGCATCTTGAGCGTGCGCTCGTTTCGGTAGTTGATGCCATTCGTGCTGACCATCTCCGTGTAGACGAGCGGGCAGCCCATCTCGTGAACGAGGATGCGGTACGCCATGTCCGTCACACCCGCCATCGGTGCGAGAAAGACGGGTACGGGAAAATCGAGCCTGCCGAGCCTCATTCGGCGTTCCTCTCATAGAGGACGCGAAGTCCCGTGAGCGTCAGGAAATGATCGATCTTGTCGATCGTCTTCGATTCGCGCGAAACCATGCGTGCGTAGCCGCCCGTCGCGACGACCTTGATCTCGTCGTAGCCCATCTCCTTCTTCATGCGGCGCACGATCTCGTCGATCTGCCCGACGTAGCCGTAGATGATACCAGCCTGCATACCGCTGACCGTGTTGCGGCTGATGATGCGCTTCGGCGTCACCAGCTCGATGCGCGGCAATCTCGCGGCGCGCTGGAAGAGCGCGTCCGCAGAACTCGACAGCCCCGGCGCGATGACGCCGCCGAGGAAGTCGCCGTTCGGCGCGACGACGTCGAAGGTTGTCGCCGTGCCGATGTCGATGACAATCAAGGGTCCGCCGTACTGCTCGAAAGCACCCGCGACGTTGACGATGCGGTCGGCGCCGATCTCGCGTGGATTCTCATAGGAAATGCGGAAGCCCGTCTTGATGCCCGGCCCCACGACGAGCGGATGGATGTGGAAGTAGCGCTCGCACATCTTGATCATCGGCACCATCAGAGGCGGCACGACGGACGATATGATGATCGACCTCACCTGCTCCATGCGGATGTTCTGATACGCGAAGAGGTTGTTGATGAGCATGCCATACTCGTCGCCCGTCTTCTGCCTGTCCGTCGAGATGCGCCAATGGCGCAGGAGCTTCTTCCCCTCGTAGGTGCCCATCACGATATTGCTGTTTCCTATGTCAAAAACAAGTAACATTCTCCATCCTCCCAGACTGCACTGCCCCTAGGCAGGCTAGAAAAGGCACATTTCCCATGATCTACGCCTTCTTCGGGCGAATCGACACGTCGCCCGCGAGCACGCGGCGCACACCGCCCTCCGTCTCAACGAGCAGCGCGCCCTCTTCGTCGATATCGATCGCTCTGCCGTCGAAGCTGTCCTTGCCTATGGCGCCGATGACATGAACCTCCTGCCCGAGCGTCACGGCATACTCGCGCCAGCGCGCGATAATGGGCGCGAATCCGTCTTCTTCCAGTACGATGCAAAGCTCATCGAACGCTTCGAGAACCGCTTGGAAGAAGGCGACGCGCGGCAGTTTCTCCCCCTTCATGATGGAAAGCGACGTCGCCTTATCGCGCAGTTCCTCGGGGAACTCCTTCTCCTCCATATTGACATTGATGCCCGTGCCGATGACGATGTAGTTGATGCGGTCGATCTCGGCGCTCATCTCCGTCAGGATGCCCGTGAGTTTTTTCCCCTCGTGCAGGATGTCGTTCGGCCACTTGATCTCCGCCTTGAGACCAAACCGCTTCATCGCCATCGCCACAGCGACGGCGGCAAGAAGCGTGCACTTCGGCGCTTCCTGCGGCAGGATGTGCGGGCGCAGAATCACCGAAAACCAGATGCCCTTGCCCGCAGGCGAGAAGTACGACCGCTCCAAGCGTCCGCGCCCCTTACCCTGCGACTCCGCCACGACGACGGTGCCCGCTGCTGCGCCCTTTTGCGCAAGCTGCTTCGCCACTTGATTCGTCGAATCGATCTCTTCAAAAAAGACGATGTCCTTGGCGATGAAGCGTGTCCTAAGGCCGTTCTTGATCTCCCCAGGCAGCAGGCAGTCGGGCGTCTCCTCCAAGGCGTAGCCGCTTCTCGACCGACTCTTGATCCCATAGCCTGCCTCACGAAGCTCCTTGATGTGCTTCCAGACGGCGGTGCGCGAAACGCCGAGCCTCTTGGCGATCTCCTCGCCTGACATGTACTCTTCGCCCGCCTTGCGCAAAAGCTCTAAAATCCTAGAGCGCAAATTCATCCCTCCTGACGAAAAGGGCTGTTTCCTGGAAACAGCCCTCTGTCTTTGAAGCGCGGGAATCTTCCCGACTTCTCCTATCCGTCATGCCGCGTCACATTGAGTTTGGGCGCAACTTCCTTCACTTCCACTTCTTCCTCCGCCGCCTCTTCCACCGGCTTCCTAAGCTCGGCATCCGCAGGACGGTGCAGCGGCTCAAGGATCACGCCGTCGTGATCGTCGGGTTCGTTCACATCCTCTTCGGGCTTCTTGTCCTTTTCCGTGATCTTTCCCGTCTCGACGAGTTCCTCCAGCTCGGAAGCTTCGAGCGTTTCACGCTCGATCAGAGCCTGTGCGATGAGGTCGAGCTTGTCGCGGTTGTCGATGATGATCTTGCGGCACGCTTCGTACGCCTCATCGATGTAGCGGCGCACCTCCTTGTCGATCTCGCTCGCGACCTCTTCCGAGTAGTTCCTCTGATGATTGAGATCGCGTCCCAAGAACACCTGATGCTCGGCACTCTCGCCGTAGGAAATCGGCCCCAAGACATCGCTCATGCCGTACTGCGTGATCATGCTGCGCACGATGCGCGACGCATGCTGGATGTCCTGCGAAGCGCCCGTCGAAATCTCCTTCAAGACGACCTCTTCGGCGACGCGTCCGCCCATCGCGACCTTGAGCTTGTCCATGAGTTCCGAGCGCGTCGCGTAGGAGCGATCCTCCTTGGGCAGCATCAGCGTGTAGCCGCCCGCCCTGCCGCGCGGAATGATCGTGACCTTGTGCACGGGATCGGCGTTCGGCAGGAGCATGCCGACGAGCGTATGACCGCCCTCGTGATACGCCGTCAGTTCCTTCTCCTTGTCCGTCATGACCTTCGAGCGGCGCTCCGGTCCCGCCATGACGCGCTCGATGGACTCTTCCAGCTCGTTCATGCCGATGCGCTTCTTGTCGCGCCGCGCTGTCAGGAGAGCCGCCTCGTTCACGAGGTTCGACAGATCCGCGCCCGTGAAGCCCGGCGTGCGCCGCGCGAGGATGTCGAGATCGACATCACTCGTCAGAGGCTTGCCCTTCGAGTGAACCTTCAGGATCGCGAGCCTGCCGCGCACATCGGGCTTGTCGACGACGATCTGTCGGTCGAAGCGACCGGGGCGCAGAAGCGCGGGATCAAGGATGTCGGGGCGGTTCGTCGCCGCCATGATGATGATGCCTTCATTGGCCGCGAAGCCGTCCATCTCGACGAGAAGCTGATTGAGCGTCTGCTCGCGCTCGTCGTGACCACCGCCGACGCCTGCACCGCGCTGGCGGCCGACGGCGTCGATCTCGTCGATGAAGACGATGCACGGCGCGTTCTTCTTCGCCTGATCAAAGAGATCGCGCACGCGCGAAGCACCGACGCCGACGAACATCTCAACGAAATCCGAGCCGCTGATCGTGAAGAACGGCACGCCCGCCTCGCCCGCGACGGCGCGTGCGAGCAGCGTCTTGCCCGTGCCCGGGGGGCCGTAGAGCAGCACGCCCTTTGGGATGCGTGCGCCGAGGTCGTTGAACTTCTTCGGATGCTTGAGGAATTCAACGACCTCCTCAAGCTCCTGCTTCGCCTCGTCTGCACCCGCCACATCCTCGAACGTGACCTTCATCTTGTCGCTCGCCGTCATGCGCGCACGGCTCTTGCCAAAAGACATCACGCGGCCGCCGCCGCCCTGCGTCTGCTGCATGATGAAGAACCAGACGCCGATCAACAGAAGAATCGGCAGGATCGAAGAGAACATCGTCGACCACCACGGCGTTTCCGCCGGGCGCTCCGCCTTGATCTCGACATTCTTCTCCTGCAGGGTCTTGAGGAAGTTCGTATCCTGATTCGGCGCATCGGGCGTGATCGTCAGGAATTCCGTGCCGTCCGTCAGCGTACCCTTGACGACGTTGTGCTCAAGCGTGACCTTCGCGACCTCGCCATTTTGCACCTGCTGCAGAAAATCCGAATAGTTGACCTCGTTCGTCACCACCTCGCGCGTCTGAAAATAGTCAATCGCGGAGATGGCGATCAAGATGATCAGCAGATAGAACACCACACTGCGAAAAAGTTTATTCAATCGGTCATCCTCCTGTTCCAAAACAATGCTTTAAGGAAAAGCCGGAAAGTCACGGCATTTCACCAAAATCCCCATATCATGTTTCAGCAAAAGGCGACGAAAGCGCCTTTTGACTCACACAACAAAAAACCTCTACAGCGTTTCATTATAGCATTAAAACAAGTGTTATACAAACCCTTTCGCACGATATTCGAATATTTCACAGAAGGCGCATGCCGGCTCATTTGCTGTAGATTTCAGGCTTCAGGATGCCGAGGTACGGCAGGTTTCTGTACTTTTGATCGTAGTCAAGCCCATAGCCAACGAGGAAGGCGTCGGGCACTTCCGCACCGCAGTAGTCGACTTTCACATCGACCTTGCGCCGAGACGGCTTGCTCAAAAGCGAGCAGAGCTTGACGCTCTTCGCCTTTCGATGTCGGAAGTTCTCCATCAGATAGTGCATGGAAAGCCCCGAATCCACAATGTCCTCGATGAGCAGGATGTTGCGCCCCGCGACGCTCTTCGCGAGGTCGAGGAGGATCTGCACATCGCCCGTCGAACTCGTACCGCCGCCGTAGCTCGAAAGCTGCATGAAATCGAGCGTCACGGGCAGATCGATGGCGCGCACGAGGTCGGCGTAGAAGAGCACGGCGCCCTTCAGAATGCCGACGGCGTAGATCTCCTCGCCTGCATAATCGCGCGTGATCTCGCGCCCGAGCCGCTCCACCATCTCGGCGAGCTGCGCCTCATCGAAAAGAATCTTCTCCAAGTCGTTGTGCATGATCGTATGCTCCTTCTTCAAAAATGGCACGAAGCCGTACCATCGATTCATCTTCCTTCACCAGCGCGGACGAAAAACGCCGCACGCCTACCGCCCAGATGACCTCCCCCTCGCAGACGACGAGCGGCACGCGATCGCGCGCGGTGCGCGGCACATGCTCGTCGATGAAGAAATCCTTGAGCTTCTTCTTGCCGCAGGGAAGGCGCACGCGGTCGCCCGCGCGGCGCGTGCGCACGACGGCTGCGGCAAGGACGCGAGACGGCAGATAGATTTCCGAGCGCCCGTCCGTCTGCGTGCGCTCGCGGGCAAAATCCGCGACGAGCGCGACGCCGAGCGCGGGCAGACGCGTCACCCCTGGCGCTCGAAGCGGCACGCCGCTCAAAAGCTCGCTCTCCGCCATGCCGCCCGCCGTCCTGCGCGTGGAAGCCGACCTGCCTCCTGCACCGCCTTCCTTATGGGCAGTACGAAGCTCATCGACAAAAAAGACGCCCCTTTTTCCATCGAGGAAAAAGCGCACACAGCCGGGCAAGTCCCACGAGAGGCCGCCCCTTCCTTCCACCATCATGCGGCGCACTTGCTCGACCTGCCGCCAGCCCCAATCGTGCGACTCATCGACGAAGGTGTGCGCAGCAAGGCGCACGATGCGCCGCTGCAAGGCGAGCGGCTCGGCGCGAAACGCCGTGCGCGAAAGCGCACGGCTCTCGTGCGCCGCGCCCGCTGCCCGCCCCTCTCTGCAGACGACGCGCGAAAATGCCGCTTGCGCCATCTCATCGAGCAGAGCGTCGTCCGCGCGGGCAGCCTCCGCGAGGCGCACGAGCGCCGCGCCCGCCGACGCGTTGACATGCGCGGCGAGACGCGGCAGGATCTCCAGCCGCAGATAGTTGCGCCGCGCATCCGCCGCATCGTTCGTCGCATCGTGGCGCACCTCGATGCCATGCACCGCGCAGTAAGCGACAAGCTCCTCCTTCGTGCAGGCGAGCAGGGGGCGCACGACATCGCCCGTGCGCGGCCTCATGCCCACGAGGCCGTGCAGCCCCGCGCCGCGCAGGATATGCTGCAGCACCGTCTCCGCCTGATCGTCTGCATGATGCGCGACAGCGATCACCTGAGCGCCTACATGCGCCTTTACACGACGCAAAAAAGCGTAGCGCAGTTCGCGTGCCGCCGTTTCCAGCGACATCCTGCGCTCTTTCGCATACTGCGGCACATCCGCCGCCTCCACGCTGCAGGCAACGCCCTTCGTTCGGCAGAATGCAGCGACATAGTCCGCATCCTCGCGCGACGCCTCGCCGCGAATGCCGTGCTCGAAATGCGCGACATGCACGGAAAGCGCCAGCCGCTCCTGCAAATGCACCAGCAGATCGAGCAGCGCCATCGAGTCTGCGCCGCCCGAGACGGCGACCACGATGGAAGAGCCATGCGCCAGAAGTCCATGCTCCTCGCAAAAAGCCAAGACCTTATTCAGCATGAGATTCTCCCATCTGCCGCTATCCGGCAAGCTCTGTACTACTCTTCCCCAGTACGTCTCTCAAGACCATAAACAGGAAAAGCACTCCTTGTAAGAGTGCTTTTCTCATGTCGTCAATCCCTGCGTGAACCGCGGCCGCCGCGCTTGGAATCCGTCTTGCGGCGCAAGTCCGTCAGCCTTTCATCGCTGTCCTTGAGGAAGCGCGACAACTTGTCTTCAAAGGAGGCACTGCCCGGACCGAAACGCCCCTGCCGCCTAAAGTCCCCACTCGCACCGCGGCGCGGCGGCATCGGACGGCGCGGAACTTCGCCGACCTTCTTCTCCATCGGTTTCTTTTCCTGCAGTTGCTTGATGGAAAGCCCGATCTTGCCGCGATCGTCGATCGTCAAGACCTTGACCTTCACCTTGTCCTTCTCCTTGAGGAAATCATGGACGTCCCGCACATACTCATCAGCGACCTCAGAGATATGGACAAGACCGACCTTCCCCTCAGGCAGCTCGACGAACGCTCCAAAATTCGTAATGCCCGTCACAACACCCTCAACAATACTGCCTACTTCAATGGACAAATTATTTCCTCCTTAATTATACTGTGGGAATCGCCGACTGCGTCAGCACCCACCATCCCAGCGTCTTCTCCCGCGCTGAGCGTGCTTTCTTATTATACTCTTGCGCCTTTTGCGCTGTCAAGAAAATCCGCGCGTGAAACGAGAAAACAAAAAGAGACCGCTGCATGCGTCTCAGCGACTCATGCGGCAGCCTCTTCTCACTTTTTCGCGATATACGGCAGCTCGCCCTCGTGTGTCATGCCGAGTTCTTCGCGTGCCGTCTTCTCGATGTAGACGGGATCGTCGAGCTTTGCCTTGAGATCCTTAAGCTCTGCGTTCTCCCGCTGCGCTGTTTCCAGACGTTGCTGCGCCGCCGCACAGTCGCGGTCAAGCTCGTTCAGGTGAATCTGCTGATCGATCATCGTGTAGGAGAAGTACCCGAGCACGCAAAGGATGACGACGACGAACCAGTCGAGTCGGTGTCCCCTGCGCTTGCTTTCCGTTACCATCTCCATCACGACCTTCCGTGCACATCGATGCGCTTCTCCTGCCCGTACAGCTGCACGGAGCATCTTCTTTCTGCGATCGGGACGGCTACTTCTCCGCCCACTGGAAATATTCTGTCGTCGCTATGCGACGAAATATGGAATCGCAGCTCGCACAGCGAAAGTGCGGCGAGACGTTTTCCATATCCGCCTTGCCGTCCACGAGATGAACGGGCTGCCATTCGACGAGGTCGAGCTGCCCGCCGCAGCGAGGGCACGGCGCGTGTCCCTCGGCGTCAACGCGCAGAATCGTCGGCGTGAGATCGCCGACTGCCTTGATTTTCGGCATGTCAAACACATCGTAATAACCCGAATTCAGAAGCTCGCGGTAAAACACTCTGCAGTTGTCGCATTCGTAGCGCGGCTTCACACTTTCCAAATCCGCCTTGCCGCCCCGAATCATGACCGTGCCGCCCTCAACCGTGCGAAGTGGCCTGCCGCACTGCGGACAGAGAAACGCGCCGTTCGCGTCCTTTTCCAATTTCGATACTGCCACAAAAACCACCCTCGCCCGAAATCGTAAAAACCATATTCGTCAACCGACGCTTGCGCCTGCCATCTGCAGAAACTGTGCGATCTCCTGCGCCGCTGCGGGGCGGCTTGCGAGAAGCGCCGCCTCGCGCATGGAGGCGAGACGCGACGCGTCCCCCAACAACCCCATGACGAGAGCCGCCAGATTCTCGCCCTTGCCGAGCCAAACCGCCGTACCGCGCTCGCTTGCAATCATCGCATTCTCAAGCTCCGGCCCTGGAATCGGCTCATGCAGGATCAGCGGCACGCCCATCGCCCACGCCTCGCTGATGGTCAATGCGCCAGGCTTCGATATGAGAAGCGCTGCAACCGCCATCAGATCAGGCACCGCATTGGTGTACCCCCAGGCGCGAACCGCATGGTGCGAGCGCACGGCGTGTGCTTTGACCCAAGCAAGAAGGCGCTCGTTCTTCCCTGCAACAACGAGGATCTGCAGCTTTTCTGCGACATCCTCAAGCTTTTCAAGAGACTGAGCCACATCGCCGAGTCCAAGCCCGCCGCCCATGACGAGGATTGTAGGAAGCGACTCGCTGAGTCCCAGCCTTTCGCAAATCGCCGCACGGTCAAAATCTGCTGGGGACAGCGGCAGAATCGGAATGCCCGTCGCATGAACCGCCGTCGCTGCACAGCCTTCCTTGACGAGGCTGCGCCGCATCCTCTCCGTCGCGACAAAGAAGGCGTCGACACCCGGATAGAACCACATGCGATGCACGCTGTAGTCCGTAAGAACCGTGGCAAAAAAGAAATCTTCCTCACCACTCTTCTTGAGACACGACGCCGCACCCTCGGGAAACGGATGCGTGCAGATCACCGTGTCCGCTGCATGGAGACGCACAAGTCTGCGCATGTTGCGCTTCGTCAAGGAAGCGATGAGCTTCTGCACGGGCGAAGCGCCCTGCCTGTGCCCCGTGAAACGATAGAGTAGCTGGTAAAGGTTCGGCATGAAGTGCAGCATCTTCAGATAGGCCGCCTTCATGAACCAAGTGACCCATGCCGTATCGCGCCTCGTGAAGTCGACGACCGTCACATGCGCCTTCGGCTCCGCCCGCAAAAGAGCCGCTGCCAAGGCTTCCGCCGCCTTCATGTGTCCAGAGCCGATCGACGCCGCTACGATCAGATAGCTGCGAGCCGCCATAACCGACCTTCCTTCACTCTTGAAAATGAAATAGTCAAACAATTCTCCTTTGTTATGCCCTCTATTTTAGCACAAGCAAGGAGCAGATACAACGAAACAGACGTTCGCTGCCGCCTGCCTTCTCAAGCCGTAAGGCCGCCGTCCACGCTCCACGCCGCGCCCGTCACGAAGGAAGCGGCATCGGAGGTCAGAAAAAAAATAATATCGGCGACTTCTTCCGCCCGCGCGATACGACCGAGCGGATAGACGCCCGACATCTGCCGCAGAGCCTCTTCACGGTCAGGAGCATCCTGCAGCTGCGCCTCCGTCATCGGTGTCGCAACATCTCCAGGGCACACGCAGTTCACGCGCACGCCGAAAGGCGCGAGTTCCAAGGCCAGAGATTTTGTGAAGAGCGTCACGGCGCCCTTCGATGCGCAGTAGGCCGTGCACAGGAAATTGCCGTGAATCCCCGCGTCAGACGAAAGATTGACAATGCTGCCGCGACTCTCCTTCAAGGGCGCAAGCGCCGCCTGTGTTGTGAAAAAGGTGCCCTTGACGTTCGTGTCCATGACGTCCTCGAATTCCTCTTCTGTCAATTCTTCCAACGCGCGTTCCAAATAGATCCCTGCCGAATTCACGAGAACATCGAGTCGCGAAAAGCGTTCGCACACCGCACCCACGAGCCGCCTCGCCTCATCGGCGCGGCGCAGGTCGGCGGCGAAGAACGCGGCGCGCCCATCGAGCGCCAATTCACCTAACGAAGCGAGCGCCGCCTCGCCGCGCGTCGCCGAGCGCCCCGCCAGAGCGACCGTGCTGCCCGCCTGCAGGAAAAGACGCGCCGCCGCAAGGCCGATGCCCGACGTGCCGCCCGTAAGAAGAACAACGCGATTCATGCGAACCACCTCTCGAAAACTGCAAAATGCTACGAAAAAAGGCTGGGTAAAAACCCAGCCCTCGGAGAGCCACCATGCTCACTTGTTGTTGACAGCGTCCTTCAATGCCTTGCCAGCCTTGAAAACAGGATTCCTCGAAGCGGCAATCTTGATTTCCTTGCCCGTCTGCGGATTGCGGCCGGTACGGGCAGCGCGATCCTTGACCTCGAACGTACCGAAACCGATGAGCTGAACCTTGTCGCCCTCGACAAGAGCCTCTTCAACGCTCTCGATGACTGCGCTCAGAGCCTTTTCGGCATCCTTCTTCGACAGCCCTGCTTTTTCCGCTACATTAGCCACTAATTCCGTTTTGTTCACGTTTGTAGCCTCCTTTTGAATTTGTTACGCTACTTTTATTCGCTGTAGTTGCCTAGAATCCTCTTTCTCACAACGAAAAAAGTGCAAAAAAACTTGAAAAACCGCCTTCCGTAGGCTTTTTTAATCATCCTGGAAGCTACCGTGAGGAATGAAAAGACTCGTCAGATGATCCGTATCCGTCTGTCGATCGATTTCATAGAGCGGCATCGGGCGCACGGATTCATCGGGCAGCGCAATATTGTGCAGATAGATGACTTCCTTCTCGTCATTCATTCGCTCCATCAAGGCGAGTTTCAACTCAGAAGCAATCTCGCGGCTGTAGACCTGCGTGAAGAGCACACCTGTCGGAAAACGGAAGGGCATGCTCTCCGAATCCGATGCATCGAGGATCATAAGACCCTCGACGGGATCGATGCCGAGACTGCCGTAGAGCGTCTCAACGAAGCTCATGCCCGGCAGAATAGAAAGCTCCAATCCTTCCTTCGCGCACAAATCACGCAAAAAGAGAACTGTTCGTTCCGCCACAAAGGGACTGCCGGGTACGGCATAGACGATCTCCTCGCCTGCACGCGCCCTTGCAGTGAGATCTTCCGCAATCGCATGGTAGAGCGCCTCGAAGCTTTGCGCCTTTTCATACCAGGAATCGTAGCTCATGAAAGGAACGCCGCGCCTCTTAAGTTCCGCCACGGATGGATGAACTGCCGTGCGCAGGAGAAGGCTTCGCCCGCTCGTCACCGCCTCCATGCTTTCGAGCGTGATAAGCCCGAAGCGTCCGGGGCCAAGTCCCACGACCGTAATGCTTCCTACGTCTTTCATATATGCCTGCCTCCTCTCATACCATAAAATAGAAAAAGACTTCTAAGCGAAATACCCAGAAGCCTTAAAATCTCTATGGTGCCGAAGGCCGGACTCGAACCGGCACGTAGGTAACTACGCTTGATTTTGAGTCAAGTGCGTCTGCCAATTCCGCCACTTCGGCACATGATGCAACAACAGAAGAAATGATACCATTCCCTTGAGGTTTTGTCAATAGGAGCGTAAAGAGTTTTTGAGTGGCTGCCGTGTTGCGAATTTACGTTGCGAATGTACGCTTCACAAACTTCAGATGAAAAGCTCGATTGCACTAGGTACAACCTCGACGTGCATGGGAAGAGGCGGCCCCTGCTCGCCGTCCACATCACTCAAAAGCGGCGCATCCGCCGCGATGCGAAACTCACTTGCCTGCAGATACAGCACATTCTTCTCTGAGATTCCCCTGCCCGAGACAATCTCCGCCGTCAGAGCGACGAGTTCCGGCAGACTGCACTTCTTCACGAGCAGCAAATCAAACTTACCATCATTGATGCTCGCATGCGTCGCTACATTATTGAAACTGCCGACGATACCGCTGTTGGCAATGACGAAGAGGAAGCCCTCTTCCTCGCGCATCTCGCCATCCGCCTCGATGGAAAACTTCACCGAACGGAACTTCGGCAGTTCGCTGATGCCCTTCAAGTAGTACGCCATCTTGCCCAGCGTATTCTTCAGCCGCACATCGACCTCATGTGCGATATTTGTCATGACGCCGGCGCTCGCGACGTTGATAAAGTATTCTTCCCCGATGCGCCCGAGATCAACGCGCATCGTCTTGTGCGCGAGGATGCGCTCGATATACGCTTCCAAGCCATCTGCAAGACCGAGGTACGTCGCAAAATCGTTCGACGTGCCGCTGCCGATGATCGCGAGGGGAACCGCAAGTTTTTCACGCACGATCACGTTGACGACTTCATGCACTGTGCCGTCACCGCCCGCGACAAGCACACCCTCGGCCTCAGATTCCCGCACATAGAGCGCAAGATTCGTAAGTTCGCGATCCGTGCGGTAGAGGATAAGCATGCAGCCGAGTGTCTGGAAGCGCCAGATCATCTCATCGAGCCGCTGCTTGAACGATGCATTGCCCGAGACAGGATTATAGACCAGCAGAAACTTTCTCATCCCTTCGCCCCCTCAACGCTGCGGAAAATGCCAATGCGGCGCAAAAAACGAATGCTCAAAGAGCCGATGAACGGAATGCGCGCCATATCCTCTTCGAGCAGTCCGCGCACGAGAATCAGCGCCGCGACGTAGACGATGACGCCGACGAACACCGAGCCGAAGGTCGCCACGGCATTGACGGCGAACGTGCTCATGACAAAGCTGTAGAAAAGATACACAGCGCCCGCCATGAAGGTCGCCGCCGCCATCGTCTTAAAGAGCTGCAGCAGCTCCATGCGATAGCCGATGTAACGCCAGATGAAGTAAAGGTTAATGACAGCGGCAACCCCCATATCCGCCGCCGTCGCCCAAGCCGCGCCCATGATGCCGAGCCAAGGGATCGCCGTCAAGATCCAGTTGAGGGCGACCTTGACGGCAGCGGCAAGAATCATGTTGATCATCGGAATCTTCGGATGCCCGAGTCCTTGCAGAACCGCCGTCGACACCTGATGCAGGCCGAGGAGCACGATGGAAAACGACGAGACGAGCACGGCGGGACCCGCGCCCGGCGCATTGTAAATGAGCGTCGAGATTGGCGTCGCGAGCACGAACACGACGACGAATGCAGGAAAGCAAACGAAGTTCGATATGCGCACGGCGGCTGCCGTTTGATTGTAGACGCGCTGCGTGTCCTTCAAGGCTCGCGCCTCCGAAATCGCCGGCACGATGCTCACCGCCAAGGACGCCGTGAGGATTGTCGCGAGATTGACGAGCGGCACCGCCATGCCCGTGAGATAGCCGAACAACTCCGTCGCCTGCGGCACCGTATAGCCCGCGACCTCAAGACGCTGCGGCACGATCAAAAGGTCGAGGTTCGACACGATCGGCAGCATGATGCTCGCCGCTGACACGGGCAAGGCGAGTGAGAAGATACGTCGGACGATCGCCCCGAGAGGCGCCGGCGCTTTCCCCGGCGGTGGCGCAAGATTCGGGCCGTACTCACGCTCAATGTCCTTGTCCAGCTTCCAATGATAGTAGACGAGCACGAGAAGTCCGCCGATAGCGCCGGCAAACGCGCCGAGGCTCGCGCCCGCCGCCGCATAGTCGAGTCCCATCGGCAGGAGAAGGCTCGCGAAGAGCACCATCGTGAGCACGCGGAAGATCTGCTCGACAATCTGCGAGAC
Source organism: Selenomonas sp. CM52 (assembly GCF_000292955.1). Taxonomy (NCBI): domain Bacteria; kingdom Bacillati; phylum Bacillota; class Negativicutes; order Selenomonadales; family Selenomonadaceae; genus Selenomonas; species Selenomonas sp. CM52. Next base: position 35,748 of record NZ_ALNM01000019.1, on the reverse strand, counting down.
CGCCGTCGGCGTCATGCGCTGCCAGCCTTGCAGATAGCCGCGTGAGCTCGCGAGCAAGGTCACGAAGAAAATCGTCGGCGAGAGCGCCACGACTGCCATATAGGCGCGCGGGTCACGAATGAACTGCCACTCGATGAGCCAGCCTGCGCCAAAATATGTCAAAAGGGAAAACAAAAGCCCCGTAAAAACCATCAAGGTCATGGATATGCGGAATACGCGCCGTGCGCCGAAAACGTCCTTCAAGGCGACACGCTCCGCCGTGATGATCGATATGGCGACAGGCACGCCCGCCTGCGAAATGCTCATGGCGAAAAAATAAATCGGGAAAGCCATCTGATAAAGCCCGATGCCCTCGCCGCCCAAGATGCGCGAAACGAAGATCCAATTCAAGGAACCGATGACCTTCACGACGAAGCTTGCCACCGTCAAGATCAAAGTCCCCTTGAGGAAACTCTCCGCTTTGCTCTTGCCTGTAGATTTTTGACTGCTGATACGAAACACCGCCTAACTGCCCAATTCCCCTCTTCGCTTCTTCCCTGCAATCCGAGATATGAAAAAGCCGCTTTGCAAAAATGTACGAATTTCTATATAATAAGGGGAATGATGCATCTTCTGCACCCTAAGGCTCAACGTAGGAATTATACCATTTCTGCCGGAAATATACTAGGTCGATTTTGTTACAAAACTTGAGGTGTCTTCTCTATGGAAATCAATCTCATCGGTTTCAATACGACGCTCGGCAAGAAAAAGCCGGAAAATATCATCAACAAGACCGCCCCATGTCCTTTCTGTGACCGTGAAAATCTCTCGGGCATCGTCGATACAGACGGCGACCTCGTGCTGCTCAAGAACAAGTACAACGTCATCGAAGACGCCGACCAGTTCGTTCTCATTGAGAGCAAAGTCTGTCACTCCGACATGCCCGACTATTCCGCCGAACACATGCACCGCCTCATTCGTTTCGGCGTGCATCACTGGCAGAAGATGCAGAATTCGGGAAAGTACGAGACCGTCATCTTCTTCAAGAATTTCGGCCCTCTCTCGGGCGGTACGCTGCGTCACCCCCACATGCAGATTGTCGGCTTCCACTCGCTCAACGAAAACCTGACCTTCGACCCCCTGGAATTCGAGGGACTGACCATACACGAGGAAAACGATGTCGACTTCAACATCGCGACATGCCCGCGCATTGGCTTCAGCGAATTCAATGTCGTCCCCAAGACGAACGAACCTCTGGACACCGTAGCCGACGACATACAGATTGCCGTCGACTATCTCATGCACCACTTCAACAAGCGATGCAACAGTTACAACATCTTCTTTTACCAGGAGAACGGCATCCTACGTGCCAAAATCATGCCGAGATTCGCTACCTCCCCCCTCTTCATCGGCTACAACATCCGCTTTCGTCCGAGCAACTTGGAGGATTTGCGGAACAATGTGCGAAAGATTTATTTCGATAGGAAGTAGTATGATGGCAGAAATGCCACCTGGACAAAGCAAAGGATCCATCGAAGAGATTTCTATGAAACTTTGCATCACAATCAAAAAAATTAGCACGGAGCAATAAAGAAAAGAAGGGATGATCCATAAAATACGCTATTTATCTTTATTTTCTTTGGGCAGCTGGGAAAATGGCATATTTCTATTACTATAAGAAATTTGAAAGAAAATACAGCTATCGGAAATGGTATGTATTCAGCCATTGGTTTTCCTGCCTCATGCTTGCCGTTTCATGCTTTTGTATGGCTCTGTGCTTTGATGCTTGGAACGAAGGGATACAGCGCACAAAATTCTTTTGGATGGCACCCAGTATATTTACCTTTATATTGGGTGCGGTCTTCTTCTTTGAATCAAAGATCGTTTTAGAAGAAGAGAAGTTTCATCATGGGAATTATCCTGTAGAAACTTTATCTAATTATCGGTATAGATACTGGATACGACTGAGAAGTATTTTAGCTTTATTGAGTGCGGGTTTAATGGGCGGATATATATTTTTTACTTTTGGTATCTAACGATCATGCAGAACCAGGAAACCTGCGAAGGGAAGAACCGCCTCAGCACAGGGACGTTCTCTTTCAACAATTTGGAGAACGATGCCGACTACAGTGCCAAAAGTGAACGAAATAGCAAAAACCCAGCATTAGTAGCACAAATTCCTCCGGTACTCCTAAGCGAACTTTTTTCAACTTCAACCGTGTGGATTCCTAAAACAAGCCGCAAAGTTGGGAAGGACAACAAGAACGCTCTTCGTCTTCTTGGCTCCAGGCGGCGCAACAGCCAGTTCACAGAATCCTACCTCCATAGAGTATGATCTTTCGGAATAACACCAATACATTAAGGAGGCTAATATGCGTGAATAAATTGGACTGGTATGATTTTGCTCTAGGATATCTTATCCGGGCACACTATGATGTCATAAAGGCTACACTCACAATAAATGTTGATGTACCACGAACAATTGATCATCCAAAACATCAAGAAGCAAAATGCTTTGAGGAAACTTTTGCCAATGTCAATCTAACATTTAAAGAGGTACGGTATCTCAAAAACATTGTAAGCTCCAATATGACATCAGATCCAAACGAAGATGCGGGTGATACTGAACAGATCGTATATGCACCTGCATCAGAGGATTGTTTGAACGCCCTAGGGTTTAAAGATAAAAAAATTCAACTAGACTACGGAGATGGTACGAACGCCAGTCTTTTTTGGAAAAAAGAGCCTTTAATGTACACTAAATTTGAAACAGCAGAAACGATTTTTCATATAATTTTTCGTGAATTAGATATAGCAGAACTCTGATTGCTACAACATATCGCATCATCCACTACAGCAATTACGACCGGATGAGCCGACAGGAGTTAGCCGTCACGCCCTTCGCCGAGAAAGCGTCCTGTTCGCCCTTCAGCAGCATCAGGACGCGCGTGATGAAATTCGCGATGTTTTTCTTGTACTGCGTGGCCAGACGTATGCGAAGCATCTGCTGTGGCGGCGGCAGCATCTTGGCGTTCCTGCCGAAGAGGCCGAGGAGCTTCAACAGCCCATCGGGATCGAGTGTCGGTTTATCGACGAAGGAGATTTCCAAGAACATCGGCTTTTCCACGACGGAACGTATGCCAAGTTCTCGCGCGTAATTGCGTATGCGTGCAACTTCCAGCAGACGCAGCACGACGGGCGTCGGCTCGCCGAAGCGATCGATCAATTCGTCGAGCAGTTCCTGTATCTCCGCATTCTTGCGAATCGCTGCAATGCGCTGGTAGATCTCGATCTTGTGCATGGGATCGCTGATGTATTCGCCGTCGAGGTAGGCTTCCATCTCAATGTCGACGACAGGCTCAAGCTTCTCTTCAGGCGGCTTTCCCGTGCGCCTCTCCTCGATCGCCTCGTCAAGAAGCTTCGAGTACATCTCGAAGCCGACGCTCGCGATGTGGCCGTGCTGCTCCGCACCAAGGAGGTTGCCCGCGCCACGGATCTCAAGGTCGCGCATGGCGATCTTGAAGCCCGCGCCCAGTTCGGCAAACTCCTTCATCGCCTGCAGACGCTTTTCCGCCATCTCGGACAAGACCTTGTCGGCCTGATAGACGAAATAGGCAAACGCCATGTGATTCGATCGGCCGACGCGGCCGCGCATCTGATAGAGCTGCGACAGACCGAAGCGATCGGCATTGTAGACGATGATCGTGTTCGCGTTCGCCACGTCAAGACCGTTTTCCACGATGCTCGTCGCGAGCAGGATGTCGTAGCGCCCCTCGTAGAAATCGACCATGACGCGCTCCAAAAGCTCTTCCGCCATCTGCCCGTGCCCCGTCTGAATCCGCGCCTCAGGCACGAGCTCTTCGAGCCGTCGGCGCATGATGTCGATGCTCTCGACGCGGTTGTAGACGAAGTAAACCTGCCCACCGCGCCGAAGTTCGCGGCGAATGGCATTCTTCAAGACGGCGCCGTTGTCCTCGATGACGTAGCTCTGCACGGGGAAGCGCTCGGCAGGCGGCGTCTCGATGATGCTCATGTCACGCGCTCCGACGAGCGACATGTGAAGCGTCCGCGGAATCGGCGTTGCCGAAAGCGTCAGCACGTCTACGCCTGCCGCGAGTTTCTTTATCTTCTCCTTCTGCTTGACGCCAAAGCGCTGCTCCTCGTCGACGATCAGAAGCCCGAGATCGGAAAAATGCACGCGCTTCTGATTCAGGATAGCGTGCGTGCCGATGAGCACGTCGACCTTGTTCGCCTCCAGACGCTCGATCGTCGCCTTCTGCTCCTTCGCCGAGCGAAAGCGGCAAATGACGTCGACGCTCACGCCGAAATCGGCGAAGCGTGCGGAAAACGTCTGAAAGTGCTGCTGTGCGAGTACGGTCGTCGGCACGAGCACGGCTACCTGCTTATGATCCATAACCGCCTTATAGGCGGCGCGGATCGCCACCTCCGTCTTGCCGAAGCCGACGTCGCCGCAGAGCAGGCGATCCATCGGCTCGGGCTTTTCCATATCCGCCTTGATCTCCTCAATGGCGCGGCGCTGGTCGGGCGTCTCCTCATAAGGGAAGGCGTCCTCGAACTCCCGCTGCCACGGCGTATCGGGAGAAAAGGCGAAGCCCTTCGCCGCACGGCGCTTCGCGTAGAGCGCGATGAGTTCGTCGGCGATATCCTCGACGGAGGCGCGCGCGCGCGCCTTCGCCTTGACCCACTCCGTGCCGCCCATGCGGTGCAAACGCGGCGTCTCACCCTCCGAGCCGATGTATTTCTGCAGGAGTCCCACCTGATCGGTCGGCACGAAGAGCTTGTCGTCGCCGCCGTACTTGATGTGCAGATAGTCCTTCTTGATGCCGCCCACATCGAGCGTTTCGACACCCAGATACTTGCCGACGCCATGATTCACATGGACGACGTAATCGCCGACGTTGATCTCGCGAAAGTGCGAAATGCGCTCTTCCTTCGACGCTTTCTGCGCGAGTTTCTTTTTCTGCCTGCCGAAGACGTCCTTTTCGGACACGACGACGAGTCGCGCTCCAGGCAATTCGAAGCCGTTCGAGAGCGTGCCCACCACGATGTTCAGATAGGCGTCACTCAAAGGCTCGTCGCCCGCTGCGACAGCAGATGGTATGCGCGACTTTGCGAAAAGCTCGCGCAGGGAAGCGGCCTTCTCCGCCTCGCCGACGAGAAGGACGACGTGCTGCTTGTTGGAAAGCCAGTTTCGCGCCTCATTCTTCAAAAGATCCATCTGCCGTTGGAAGGGCGCGACTGCCTGCACAGCCAAGCTCACGAGACTGTCCGGCTCCGCGCCGTGAATCTTCTGCAGCATGAGGGCGGCGAAAAAGGTCGCATTGCCTTCAGCGCCCGCCACAAGTTCTTCCCATGAGAAAAGTTTCGCCCTCAGCTCGGGCGTCTCCTTGACGAGTTTTTGTGCACTTTCACGCGTGCGCAAGGGTTCGTCGAAAATGACGGCGCCCTCTCCCTCCAAGTAGGAGAGGAATGTCGCCTCCTCGCCGGATTCCTCGGGGGTAGCGACGGGCAGCACCACCGCCGAAGGCACATTGCGCACGGAGCGCCGCGTCGCCGGATCAAACTCGCGCAAAGAATCGATCTCATCGTCGAAGAATTCCAGACGAAGAGGTAAGGACGCATTAAGCGGATAGATATCGACGATACCACCGCGCGCGCTGAACTGCCCGAGGGCGTCGACCTCGCCCGCCGCCTCGTAGCCAAGCTCGACGAGACGCGAAAGAAGCGTCTCGCGCGAGAGCGTCGCACCGACTTCAAGGCGCAGGCTCATGCGCTCGAAATCTCGGCGCGATACGCCCTTCTGTACAGCGGCGGCGGCGTGAGCGAGCACGATGACAGGATTCTTCTTGAGCAGCCTGCCGAGTATGCCCATGCGCAGAGCCGTGCGCTCCATGCCCTTCGCCGTCGCTTCCACCGCCATCATGTCGACCTCGGGCAGTTCCAGGATTTCACGTGCCGGCAGAAGCGCCGTCAGATCGGCGCGCCACGCCTCGATCGCCTCGCGGCTGTGCGTGACGATGACCACGGGTTTTTCTGTGGCGTTGCAGGCGGCAGCGAAGAGCGCGTGCTTCTGCGAGCCGCTGAGACCGTAGACGAGCGTCTTGCCCGCGCGGCGCGAAAAGGCCTCGACAATCTTTCGAGCCGAGCCATCCTGCATCATTTGTTCAAAAAGTGCTTTCATGATTCCACCATTCGGCAAAGCGCGAAAAGGAGCTTGGCGAAGCGCCAGCCCCTCTGCGCAGTGCGTCGGAAGGAGCACTCCCAGCGCACTTGCAAACGCCTTTATTGTTCAAAAAAGTCATTTGACGACAATGTTGACGAGCTTCTTCGGCACGCAGATGACCTTGACGACCGTCTTTCCCGCCGTGAGTTCTACGACCTTTGGCTGCGCGAGCGCCAGCTTCTCCATCTCCTGCGGCTCAATATTCGCCGGCACCGTCAGCTTGTCGCGCACCTTGCCGTTGATCTGCAGGACGATCTCGACCTCGTCCTCGACGATGGCCGCACGGTCAAACTTCGGCCACCTTGCATCGTGCACGCTTCCCTTGCCCTCCATGCGGCTCCAAAGCTCCTCCGTGATATGCGGCGCAAAGGGCGCGAGCATCTTCACGAGCGCAAAGGAAAGCTCACGCACGAGTCCCGGATGAACCGTCTTGTCCTGGAATCCGTAGAAAGCGTTGACGAGTTCCATGACGGCGCTGATCGCCGTGTTGAACATGAAGCGCTCGCCGACGTCCTCCGTGACCTTCTTGATCGTCTGGTGCAGCGTGCGGCGCAGCGACTTCTCCTCAGCCGTCAGCGTCGAATGGTCGTAATCATCAATGCCCTCTTTGATCGCATCCTCGAAATGCGCAACGATGCGCCAGACACGGTTCAAAAAGCGGAATGCCCCCTCGACGCCCTGGTCGCTCCACTCCAAGTCACGCTCGACAGGCGCGGCGAAGAGAATGAAGAGGCGCGCCGTATCGGCGCCATACTTTTGGATGATCTCCTCGGGGGAGACGACGTTGCCCTTCGACTTCGACATCTTCGCGCCGTCCTTGATGACCATGCCCTGCGTCAAGAGATTTTGGAACGGTTCATCGAAATCCAGAAGCTTCTCGTCGCGCAGTACCTTCGTGAAGAAGCGCGAATAGAGAAGATGCAAAATCGCATGTTCGATACCGCCGATATACTGATCGACAGGCGCCCAGTAGTTCACCTTGTCCGCCGCAAACGGCTTGTGCGTGTTGTGCGGATCGGTGTAGCGCATGTAGTACCACGACGAGCAGATAAAGGTGTCCATCGTGTCCGTCTCGCGCCTTGCTGGACCGCCGCATTTCGGGCATGTGCAGTGCACGAAGGATTCGCTCTGCGCCAAAGGGGAAACGGCGCCTTGCTCGAAGTTCACATCCTCGGGCAGCTTGACGGGCAATTCCTCTTCGGGAACGAGCTGCTCGCCGCATTTGTCACAGTAGATGACGGGAATCGGCGCACCCCAGTAGCGCTGGCGTGAGATGAGCCAATCGCGCAGGCGATAATTGACCTTGCGCCTGCCGAAGCCCTCCTTGACCGCCTTTTCTACAATTGCCACGAGCGCCTCGTGCATCTCCATGCCGTCGAACTCCGCCGAATTCACGAGGATGCCGTCCTTGTCCGTGTAGGCTTCCGTCATTTCTTCAAGCTTTAGCTCACGATCCTTCGGGCGCAGGGTGACGATGATCGGCAGGTCGTACTTCTTCGCAAACATCCAGTCGCGCTGATCCTCCGACGGCACGCCCATGACGGCGCCCGTGCCGTACTCGGCGAGGACGTAGTTCGTGATCCAAAGCTCAACCTTCCTGCCGTTGAAGGGATTGACGGCGTAAAGCCCCGTGAACATGCCCTCTTTTTCCGACTCGCCCGACGTGCGCTCAAGCTCCGACTGCGCCTTAACCTTGTCGGCGAAAGCGCGAAGCTCCTCCGCCTTCGGATTATCCGCGAGGATCTTCTCCATCAGAGGGTGCTCCGCCGCGAGCGCCACGAAGGTCACGCCGTACGCCGTATCGGCACGCGTCGTGTAGACGGCGATCTTCTCGCCGAGCGCGGGCACGTCGATGTCGAATTCCAAGCCCTCGGAGCGGCCGATCCAATTTTCCTGCATCGTCTTGACGCGCTCGGGCCAGCCCTTGAGCTTGTCGAGATCGGCGAGAAGTTCGTCCGCATAGTCCGTGATCTTCAAGAACCACTGTGAGAGATCCTTCTTGTGCACCTCGGAGTCGCAGCGCCAGCATTTACCGTCGATGACCTGCTCATTCGCGAGCACCGTGCCGCACGTATCGCACCAGTTGACCGACGCTTCCTTCTTGTAGGCGAGCCTCTTCTTGTAGAAAAGCTCAAAGAGCCACTGCGTCCAGCGGTAGTACTCGGGACGACAGGTCACAGCCTCGCGGCTCCAATCGTAGGAAAGCCCCATGCTCATCTGCTGGCGCTTCATGTTCTCGATGTTGGAATATGTCCAGTCGGCGGGCTTCACACCGTGCTTGATAGCAGCGTTCTCCGCCGGCATGCCAAAGGCGTCAAAGCCCATCGGGTGCAGCACATTGCAGCCCTGCATCTTCTTGAAGCGCGCGATGACGTCGCCGATCGAATAATTGCGCACATGACCCATGTGCAGATTGCCCGACGGGTAGGGGAACATCTCCAGCACATAATATTCAGGCTGCGTGCGATCGATCTCCGTCTTGTAGACATCATCTTTCTGCCACTTCTCCTGCCACTTTTTTTCGATTTCCTGCGGAGCATATCTCTCCATACAACAAAGTCCTCCTAGAGAAAGAGGGGCGTGCGGGTCTCCCCGTGCGCCCCAAAAAACTTACGGTTTACAAATACCTGAGCCAGATGTAGACGCTCGAAATCGCAATCGAGAGCGTCATCATCGGCAGCGCGATCTTCATGAAGCTGATGAAGGAGATCGGCTTGCCGCGTTGCGCCGCCATCGAAGCGACGACGACGTTCGCCGAGGCGCCGATCAAGGTGCCGTTGCCGCCGAGGCAGGCGCCCAAGGCGAGAGACCACCATACGGGATCGAGATTCGTCATGCCCATCTGCCCCATATCCTGAATCAGCGGAATGAGCGTCGCGACGAACGGGATGTTATCGATGAACGCCGAAGCGTAGGCACTCATCCAAAGAATGAGCATCGAGGTCGCCGTGAGATCGCCGTTCGTGATCTTGATCGCCTCTTCTGCGAGCATCTTGATGACGCCCGTCTCGACGAGTGCGCCGACGAGGATGAAGAGACCGGCGAAGAAGAAGATGGCGAGCCATTCGACCTTCGACAAGACCTTCGCGATCATCGCCTCCTTCTGTGGGAAACTGATGAGGAGCAGGAGGCCTGCGCCTGTCATGGCGGCGGTCGCCGTGTCGAGGTGGAGCTGTCCGTGCAACACGAAGAGGCTGATCGTAATAGCGAGCGCGAACAGGCACTTCTTCAAGAGACGCGGCTCGACGATCTGACTCTTCTCATCGAGCTGCATGACCTTCTCGCGCAGCTCGTCCGTCGTGTGGAGCTTCTTTCCGTAAATCACGATCAAAAGAGCGATCGTCACGATGAAGATCAGGATACAGATCGCCGTGAGGTTCGTGATGAAATCCATGAACTGCAGGCCGACGGCACTGCCGATCATGATGTTCGGCGGATCGCCGATGAGCGTCGCCGTGCCGCCGATGTTCGACGCAAGGATCTGCGCGATGAGGAACGGCTTGACATCGACGTTGAGCTGCTTCGTGATGCTGAACGTGATCGGCACCGTCAGAAGCACCGTCGTCACGTTGTCAAGAAGCGCCGAGCAGACGGCCGTGAGGAGCGAGAGAGCGACGAGCAGGGAGATCGGCTTCGCCTTGACCTTCTTCGCCGCCCAGATTGCGAGGTAGTTGAAGAGTCCGGTCTCACTCGTGATGTTCACGATGACCATCATGCCCATGAGGAGTCCGAGGGTGTTAAAGTCAATGTGATGAATCGCGGTCTCCTGGTTGATGATTCCGAGGAGGATCATCAGCATGGCGCCACAAATACCAATGATGGTGCGGTGAATCTTCTCTGAAATGATCAGCGCGTAAGCCGCGACGAAGATCACGATAGCAACAATTGTGCTTGTTTCCACTGGTTACACTTCTTTCTTCATAAATTTTTAATAATAAATCTCAAAACACCTTTCATCTTGGAGCCCGCCCGCGAAGAAGCCGCCTCACCTCCCCTTCGTTTCTTTCGGCGCGAGCATGATCGTCGTGCCCTCGCGCTTGATGTCTATGCGATAATTCTTGATGCCCTCGGCAAAAAGATCAAGTTTCAGTTGGAGAAGCTCCTTGCCCAACCGGTCGAGAAGGTCAGGCGTGAGTGCCGCTCGCGAAAGATCCGCTTCCTTTTCGTGCACAGCGCGGCGGCGCTTTTCCTCCTCGTGCGCCTCATGCGCGAGGAAGCAGTCTTCGAGCGTCGCCTCTTCCTCGAAGCCTTGGATCATCGCCTTGTCAGAAAGCCCCTTCGGTATCTTGCCCATGTCAACCCTTGACCTTTCCCCACGAATCCTTGAGTCCGACGACGCGGTTGAACACGAGCCTGTCGGGACGCGTATCCTTGTCCACGACGAAGTAGCCCGTGCGCAGGAACTGATAATGCGTGCCTTCCGCCGTACGCGCAAGACTCGGCTCGACCTTCGCCCCCTCAATGACTTCGAGAGAATGCGGATTCAAGGACGCAATGAAGTCTGCCGTCGTCTCCTCATCGTCCGTCTTCAAAAGATAGTCGTAGAGGCGCACCTCGGCGTCGAGCGCATCGTTTGCTGAAACCCAGTGTAGCGTGCCCTTGACCTTGCGGTTCGCCGCACTGCCGCCCGACTTCGACTCGGGATCATAGGTGCAGCGAAGCTCTGTGATCTCGCCCTTTTCATCCTTGACGACTTCCTCGCACTTGATGATGTAGGCGTGCTTCAAGCGCACCTCGCCGCCCGGGCGCAGACGGAAGAACTTCTTCGGCGGCTCTTCCATGAAATCCTCGCGCTCGATGTAAAGTTCACGCGAAAACGGCACATAGCGCTTGCCGCCACGCGTCGGATGATTCTCCGCCAGAAGTTCCTCCGACTTGTCCTCGGGATAATTCGTCAGCACGACCTTCAAAGGATGCAGCACCGCCATGACGCGTGCAGCGTGCGCATTGAGGTCTTCTCTCACACAGTGCTCAAGCATTGCCACGTCGACCGTGCTGTTCGACTTCGCGACGCCAATGCGCTCGCAGAAGTCGCGGATCGAAGCCGGTGTATAGCCGCGCCGCCGAAGCCCCGAGATTGTCGGCATCCTCGGATCATCCCAGCCGCGCACATGCCCCTCCTCGACGAGCTGGCGCAGCTTGCGCTTGCTCGTGATCGTATTCGTGACGTTTAGCCGCGCGAACTCGATCTGGCGCGGGCGCGTATTCTTATCGAAGCCCAGGACTTCCAGAAGCCAATCGTAGAATGGACGGTGATCCTCAAACTCTAAGGTGCACAGGGAATGCGTGATATTTTCGATAGCGTCCGACAGAGGATGCGCGAAGTCGTACATCGGATAGATGCACCAAGCATCCCCCGTTCGATGATGCACGGCGTGCGCGATGCGGTAGATGACGGGATCACGCATCGTGATGTTCGGCGACGCCATGTCAATCTTGGCACGCAGCACGCGGCTACCGTCGGGGAACTCGCCCGCCTTCATGCGCTCAAAGAGCGCGAGGTTTTCCGCGACGCTGCGATTGCGGCAGGGACTCTCCTTGCCCGGCTCCGTCAGCGTGCCGCGATAGGCGCGGATCTCCTCCGCCGTGAGATCGTCGACGTAGGCAAGCCCTTGCTCGATCAGAGCACACGCATACTCATAGAGCTTTTCAAAGTAATCCGACGCATAGTAGCGGCGATTGCCCCAGGAAAATCCCAGCCACTTGATGTCCTCCTGGATCGAGTCGACGTACTCCGTATCCTCCTTCGTCGGATTCGTATCGTCGAAGCGCAGATTGCAAAGCCCCGCATACTTCTCCGCCGTGCCGAAGTTCAAGCAGATCGACTTCGCATGACCGATGTGCAGATAGCCGTTCGGTTCAGGCGGGAAGCGCGTATGTATGCCCTCGGGATGCTTGCCGCTCTTCAAATCTTCGTCGATGATGTTATAAATGAAATTCGATGATATCGCTTCTGCCATATTTGCAGCTCCTTCTGGCGCATCCGCCGTCTGCGCCGGAAATTTGAGGAAGCGCTGATAAAATGAGGTCGCCCAGATTTGCGCAGATGCACTGTATCTATCGAGGAGACAAACCGCAGGCGTAGCGGTGCTACGTCGAGGATTTGTCGACGACGAGAGGACAGCGCAGATGTGTGAAGATGGGCGGCTGGATTTATCAGTGATTCCTTTGAGGAAGCGCTGATACATTCAGCATTTCCTCAAGAAAAAAATTTAACGCCTCTTTATTCGAGGCGCAAAGCGGAAAATCCTTCTGCTCGCTGAATTTTCCTGAAAAAACATTCGATTGAGACTTCTGGCGAAGATTCTCCCGCAGACACAACCCTCCTGCGGCTCCCTGCAGGCCGACATCACTTCCCGCGCTGCAGAACCTCCGCCGGCGCCGCATCCTCCTCAGCGCACTTCTTCTCCACATAAGCGTGCAGCCGTTCGATGCCGAGCGCCATGCGCGAATCCTCAGGCAAGTGCGCGATGATGTCCTCGATGTAGCCGCGCTCTTTGACGCGCTGCAGCGTCCAGCTGAAATTCACGTCGTAGACCCACATGAGGCGCACGAGCTTGCGGTCGTCCATCGTGCGAATCTTCGTGTAGTCCACTTGATCGCCCGCGATGAACTTTTCGAGGAAATCGGGACTGACGCCCGTACCGTCCGACGGCGCGAGAAACGGGCGCAGCACGCGGAAGATATCAAGCTTGTCGGCATCGCGCAAGAGGCGCGCAAAGAAAAGCTGCCGCGCATCTTCCGTCGGCGCGATGACCTTCTTGTTGTGGTTCAGAATAGAGAAGCGCACGAGAGCCTCGTCCTCAGGCACAAGACGCGCAAGGAACGGCAATTCGTCAAGCACCTTGAGTCCGAGCGCCGCATGATCCTCCGATACGGCGTCGTTGAACGTGCGGTAAAGCGTAAATTGACGAAAGCGCCCCACATCGTGAAAAAGCCCCATGATTTCCGCCAGCTGCACATCGTGTGCAGAGAGATGCAGATGTTTGGCAAGCTCCACGGCAATCGAGGTCACACGGCCAGTATGCACCTCCTTCATGCGGATCGCCTGCTGCACCTCCTCGTCCTCCGTATAGAAGGAACGCATGTAATCCGCCATCCAAGCGTGCATCTCACGCAGTAGTTTCTCCAAAAATGTCGCCTCCGCTTGTGTGCTTCAATTTACAGTATAACACAGCGCCCTCCGAACAACAATTTCCTCATGCGCCCTTTTTCTTCTTGCCCGGCAGCGATCCTTCCAACTCGATGATCATGTCGCGCAGTTCTGCGGCGCGCTCGAATTCCAAGGCGCGTGAAGCCGTCTGCATCTGGGCGAGCAGCGTGCGGATCAGAGACTCCTTCTGCTTCTTCGTGAGCTTCTTTTTCTTTCCATCGGACTCCTCGCCGTAGGAGGCGCGGCTCTCGGCGACGAGCGTCGTTTCGATCAGCGGCACAACGGGCTTGACGATGGTCTTCGGCGTGACGCCGTGCTCCTTGTTGTACGCCTGCTGCACCGTGCGGCGGCGCTCCGTCTCGTCCATGGCGCGCTTCATCGAGTCCGTGATGCGGTCGGCGTAAAGGATGACCCTGCCACCCGCATTTCGCGCCGCACGCCCGATCGTCTGAATCAGCGACGTGTCGGAGCGCAGAAAGCCCTCCTTGTCGGCATCGAGAATCGCCACGAGCGACACCTCGGGCATGTCGAGTCCCTCGCGCAGCAAATTGATGCCGACGAGCACATCGAACTTTCCCGCACGCAGATCGTGGATGATCTCAGCACGCTCGAACGTCGCTATGTCCGAATGCAGGTAGCGCACGCGCACCTGCATATCCTTGAGGTAGTCCGTGAGGTTCTCCGCCATCTTCTTCGTCAGCGTCGTCACGAGCACGCGCTCGTCCTTCTTTGCACGAATGCGGATCTCCGACAAAAGATCGTCCATCTGCCCCGCCAAAGGCCGCACCTCGACGATGGGATCGAGCAGCCCCGTCGGGCGGATGATCTGCTCGACGACCTGCTGCGCCTTTTCCAACTCATACTTCGCAGGCGTCGCCGAGATGTAGATGATCTGATTGATGCGCTGCTCGAACTCCTCGAAAGAAAGCGGACGATTGTCAAAAGCGGACGGCAGACGAAAGCCGTTTTCCACAAGCGAAATCTTGCGCGAACGGTCGCCGTTGAGCATCGCCTTGAGCTGCGGCATTGTCACATGGCTCTCGTCCATGACGATGAGGAAATCGTCGGGGAAATAATCGAGCAGCGTATACGGCGCCGCCCCCGCCGGACGGTGTGTGAGGTGACGCGAATAATTCTCGATGCCCGAGCAGTAGCCCATCTCCTGCATCATTTCAAGGTCGTAGTTCGTGCGCTGCTCGATGCGCTGCGCCTCGATGAGCTTACCCTCTTCCTTGAAATGCGCGACCTGTGCGATCTTCTCCTCGTCGATCGCCGCCATGGCGATCTCCATGTCCTCCTTCTTCGTCACATAGTGCGAAGCAGGAAAAACCATAGAATGTGTGCGCTCGCCGTAGATCTCTCCGGTCAGGACATCGAACTCAAGGATGCGCTCAACCTCGTCGCCGAAAAGCTCGATGCGCACGGCGCGATTATTCCAGCCCGCAGGAAACACTTCTATGACGTCGCCGCGCACACGAAAGCGGCCGCGCTCAAAGGCGATGTCGTTGCGCTCGTACTGAATGGCGACGAGCTTGCGCAAGATGTCCTCACGCACGACCGTCTGCCCCTTGTGCAGCGACAGAACCATCTCGTGATAGCTCTCCGGAGAGCCGAGACCGTAGATGCACGAAACGCTCGCGACGATGATGCAGTCGCGCCGCTCGAAGAGCGAGCACGTCGCCGAGTGGCGCAATTCATCAATCTCGTCGTTGATCGACGCATCCTTTTCGATGTAAGTGTCCGTCGAAGGAATATACGCCTCGGGCTGGTAGTAGTCATAATAGCTGACAAAATAGCCGACATAATTCTTCGGGAAGAACGCCTTGAACTCACTCGCCAGCTGCGCCGCCAGCGTCTTGTTGTGCGCGATGACAAGCGTCGGCTTCTGCACGCGCTCGATCGTCTTGGCGATCGTGTACGTCTTGCCCGTGCCCGTAGCGCCAAGGAGTACCTGCGCCTCTTGCCCGTTCTCGATGCCCGCCGCCAGATCCCGGATCGCACGCGGCTGATCCCCCATCGGCTCAAAAGGCGCCGAAACCTCAAACGGTATCTCCTTGTCAAACTCCATCGTATTGAGCTTTGGCAGAATCGCCATGTGTGCGCCTCCCCTGTGCAATCTATTTCAACTGTCCATAATATCCAAAAGCTGTTTTGGTGTAACGATATATGGCCTTTCAGGAAAATGCTTCATGTTTCCAGTGACGAGATATGCTCTATCCAAGCGCTTTTCCATGACGACTTTATAAAAAGGTATATCTTTCATATCGGGCAAAATAATATCAATCGGCCTTGCCTGCACCAAAATGCCGAATCGTTCCATGAAAGACAGCAAATACTCTATCTTCTGCGGAGAAAATCCAAACTTCTTGCGTTCTAAAACCTCTCGATACTCTTTCATGATTACATCGCTGTACAACGGAACGATTTCTCCTGTAATCATCCTGCCAACAACCTGCACAGTAGCAGCGTCATCTTTAGAAGACAGCAACGCAGACACCAGTACATTCGTATCAATCACAGCAAGGCAAGTCATTTCCCTGCTCCCTGTCGAGCCATTTCAATCTCTCGATTGATTTCTTCCAACGTCATATCAACCGCACCGCTTCTCTTTGCTTCTTGGCGAAGAGTCATGAACGCCTGCATAGCGCCCTCTCTCGTCAACTCCGTCTCCAACGAAGAGATTTCAAAAGGTATCCTGCGCTCTCGTACCACGGCTCTGACAAACACATGGATAGCGGTCGCCATATTCATCCCAAATTCCTGGCACAATCCCTCAAATTGTCTCTTAAGCCCCTCTTCCATCCGCACGCTGAATGTTGTCTGCGCCATATTGAACACCCCCTTGAATATCCAAAAGCATACATTCCCTTGCCGCACCTGTACGGCTCTGCTCTCGTCGAATACCTATCTCCATTATAGCGAACAGACGAAAAAAAGCAACCGCGCCAAGGAGGCGAATCATCTCCTCTAGGCGCGGTGCATCCTCTACGAATCCATATCCAGACCTTCATTCTGACTGCCCATGCGATAGCCACGCAAATCCAGCGTCACATAGGTAAAGCCTGCCGACCGCACGGCATCTTCCATCTCTTCCCGATGCTGCCAGAAAACATCGAACTCCGCCGGCTCGATCTCGATGCGTGCGAGTCTGCCATGACAGCGCACGCGAAGCTGACCATGGATGTAACGGCGCAGGGCATTTTCTGCGACTTCTACCGCACGAAGGCGCTCCCTCGTCAACTCGATGCCATACTCGATGCGCGAGGCGAGACAAGCAGCACTCGGCTTCGACCATACGGGGACGCCCCACTCTTTCGCCGCTTCGCGTATATCGCGCTTTGTCCACCGCGCTTCCTTCAATGGCGAGGCGACGAAAGGGGCAAGCTCTTCGATTGCGGCGAGTCCTGGGCGATAGTCTCCCGCATCGTCAGCGTTCGTGCCATCGAGGACGCGTCGGAAGCCATGTTCCTTCGCCCAAGCGGCCAGCATTTCAAAGCGGCGCTTCTTGCAGTAGTAGCAGCGGCGTTCATCGTTTCTTGCGACGTCGGGCGAGGCGAGGTCGTCCGCCGGCAGAATCGTCAGGGGAACGTCCGCAAGAGCCGCGCAGCACTTCGCGTCCTCCAACTCCCCCCCGGCCAAAAGCTCGGACGCAGCGGTGACGGCAGCGACATTTGCCGCGCCGAGCGTGCGCACCGCCGCCATGAGCAGAACGGCGCTGTCGACGCCGCCCGACAGGGCGACGGCGGCAGAGCCGTAGGACTGCAGCAGGGAGGAGAGTGTTTCCTCTTTTTCCTTTTCCATCATTCGCCAAGCCGCTCGCGCAGATCGTCGAGCGCTTCTTGGCGCACGCGCTTCAGCGGAATGCCCTCACGCGCAGCAATCTCGCGGCAGTCGTCATACTCGGGCGCGAGCGAAACGATCTTGCCGCCGTAGGCGCTGACCTTGCAGCGCACCTTGCCGTGCAGCGTATCAACGAGCGCCGTATGGCGCACAGCCTCGACGCGCTCATCGACGTGCAGCACGCGCATGCCAATGCTCGTCGTCTCGGAAAAGAGCAAAGAAAGGCACTGTGCCTTCTTGTCCTCCTCCACGAGAACGGACAGCATGTGCGCTGGGCGGTTTTTCTTCATGTAAATAGGTGTCGTCCAAACATCGAGCGCACCGAGGGCGAAGAGGCGCTCGCTCACATAGCCGAAGAGCTGCGCATCCATGTCGTCAATGTTCGTCTCGATGAGCGAGAGATCGCGCTTTCCACCGCCCTTGCACTCGCCGATATAGAGCCGAACGACGTTCGGCAGTTCGAGATCCCACGTGCCCGCACCGTAGGCGATGCACTCCGTCAGAAGATCTGTGGGCACATGGTCGGAAAACTCAGCGAGTGCGGCGAGGACGGCGGCGCCCGTCGGCGTTGTCAACTCCTTCGCCGCACCTTCATGATAGGTGGGAAAAAGCCGCAGCAACTCCGCCGTCGCGGGCGCGGGCACCATCATCCGTCCGTGCTGCGTATGCACGGTGCCGCTTCCCGTATTCACGCGGGAAACGAAAATTTTCTCGATTTCAAGATAGTCGAGGCAGATCGCTGTTCCCACGATGTCGACGATGGAATCGACAGCACCGACCTCGTGGAAATGCACGTCCTCTGGCCTCACACCGTGCACCTTTCCCTCCGCCTGCGCGAGAACGCCGAAGATCTTGAGGCTCATCTCCTTGACTTCCGCAGAAAGCGACGAGCGCTCCAAGATTGTGCGCACATCATGCATCGTACGATGGTG
This sequence comes from Selenomonas sp. CM52, assembly GCF_000292955.1. Taxonomy (NCBI): domain Bacteria; kingdom Bacillati; phylum Bacillota; class Negativicutes; order Selenomonadales; family Selenomonadaceae; genus Selenomonas; species Selenomonas sp. CM52. The sequence goes on along the minus strand of NZ_ALNM01000019.1, from coordinate 17,600 downwards.
ATGCTCATGACTATGCTCATGTGCAGGCACAGCTCCTTCATTTGCATGTCCGTGGTCATGCTCGCAGCTATGTTCATGCGCATGGTCGTCTCCTTCCCCATGCTCGCAGCAATGCTCATGCGTTGCGCCCAAAAGTTCGACGTCGACATACGTCGCGGCAATGCCGTTCTTCTTCACGGAACTAACCTTCAAACGAAACTCTTCCGCCATCGGCAGGCGACGCAGTTCGGCTTCCAGCGTTTCCAGCGGCATGCCCGCCGCAAGGAACGCGCCGAGCAGCATGTTGCCGCTCAGTCCTGAAAAACAGTCCAAATATATCGCTCTCATATTTCACCTCGTCTGATTGATGCGGCTCGCCATCGCGCCCGCACCGAAGCCGTTGTCGATATTCACGACGGCGACACCTGTCGCACACGAATTGAGCATGGAAAGAAGCGCCGTCAACCCGTGAAACGATGCGCCATAGCCCACGCTCGTCGGCACGGCGATGACGGGACGCGCGACGAGGCCGCCAACGACGCTCGCGAGTGCCCCCTCCATGCCGGCGACGACGATGACGACATTCGCCGACATAAGTTCCTCCTTGTGGGCAAGCAAGCGATGGATGCCCGCGACGCCAACGTCATAAATCGTTCCGACGTCGTTTCCCATGAGCCTTGCTGTCAGCGCCGCTTCCTCGGCGACGGGGATGTCGCTCGTGCCCGCCGTGAGGACGAGTATGCGGTGCGCCGCATCCTCGCATCGCACCTTGCGCTCGACATAAACGATACGCGAAACCTCGTCGTAGTGCGCCTCAGGCAAGGCGGCAAGCACCGCCCGCGCCTTTTGTGCGTCAACACGCGTCGCCATGACGTTGCCCTCGCTCTCGGCGAGCAGCGTCTTCAAAATCTTGGCAATCTGCTCTGCCGTCTTGCCCGCGCCATAGACGACCTCAGCAAATCCTTGACGTTTCTCGCGTCCCGTATCGACGGCGGCGAAGCCCAATTCCTTCTGCTCCACAAATCTCACCTCATCCTATGAATCTTCCTGCACAGAAAGCCTTGCAGGAAAATCTGCGGCTTCTCTCCGTCGCATAGACAAAAGGCGCTGCCTTGCACAGCGCCTTCTTCTCCGTTCATCAGCCTCTGGAACCGTGATTCAGATCGTCCTTTGCCTGCTGCACGACCTGCAGAGCGTTGCCGAGGTTGCCGATCAGATGGTCAAAGACCTGGTTCGCATATTGGTCGGCATCGTCTCTAAGCTGTTTTGCATTCGCCATGGTCTTTTCCATGATCTCGCGCTCCTGCTCCTTCGTCTGCTGCATGATCGCCTTGGCCTTCTCTTCTGCCTGCATGACGATCTCGTTCTTGTCGACAAGCTCCGCCGCGTACTTCTTCGCCTTCTCGATGAGTGCCGCAGCTTCGTCGTTCGCACGATCGAGAATCTCCTGACGCTCCTGCATGACCCGCTCCGCCTTCTGCAGTTCCAAAGGCAATTCGCGGCGCAACTCGTCAACAAGGTGGATGAGATCCGTCTCGTCAATGAGGCTCTTGTTCATCAAAGGCATGCGCCTCGACTCGACAACAAGATTTTCTATGGAATCCAAAATATTTTTTACAGCCATATTTCTGCCCGCCTTCTTTTCAAGAATATTGATATAAGGAAACATCTTCCTTCAATGATTTGTATCTTCAAAATGCCTATTTATAGCTAATTCTACACACTCGGGCACAAGTCCTGTCACGCACCCGTGAAAATTTGCGATTTCCCGCACGCCCGAAGAACTGACGAAGGAATAGCGCGGATCCGTGAGCAAAAACACCGTCTCGATGTCGGGCGCGATGTACTTAAGCATTTGCTCCTGCTTCTGCTCATACTCATAGTCCGTGACGGAACGCAGGCCGCGCACGATGACGGTCGCTCCTACGCTGCGCATGTATTCGGGCAGAAGCCCTTCGAAAGCGCCGACGCGCAAGTTCGGGATGTGGCGCGTCGCCTCTTCCAAAAGTTCCACGCGCTCTTCTACCGTGAAGAACGGCGTCTTTCGGATGTTGTGGAAAACGCCCACGATGAGCTCATCAAACATGCGGCTGGCGCGCTCGAAAATATCGACATGCCCGTTCGTCACAGGATCAAAACTCCCCGAGCATACAGCCTTGATCATCGGGATTCTCCTCCTCGCCCTTTGCAGCTCGCGTGAAAAAGCGTAGCTGTGTCGTCCTGCCATAAATCTCCTCGCGTACGCAACGGAGATTTTGCAGCGCCGGAAGCGCCTCCTCCGTGCCGTGCTCCACGATCATGCAGCCATCGGGCGTGAGCAGACCTCCTCTATCCACAGAAGAAAGAGCCTTCTCCCAAAGCCCCCGTCGGTACGGCGGATCGCAGAAAATCAAGTCGAAGGAACGCCCCAGAGCGCCAAGGCGCGCCAAGACGCGCAGAGCATCAGCACGCACGACCTCAGCATGCTCTAAAAGCCGCGTCTTGGCGGCATTTTCCTCGATCAGAGATGCCGTCTTCTCGTCGACAAAGAGTGCCGACGCCGCACCGCGGCTCAAGGCCTCGAGTCCCAGAGCACCCGTCCCAGCGAAGAGATCGAGCACGCGCGCCTCTTCGACACGCCGTCCGAGGATATTGAAAAGCGACTCCTTGATGCGGTCTGCCGTTGGCCGCGTAGCCTCGCCCTTCGGCGTTTTCAGGCGACAGCCACGCGCTGTGCCCGTGATGATACGCATAATCTCACCTCAAAGTCAAGGATGACCTTTCATATTCTATCATATTTTCTTCGTTTCGTGAACCGCACTATGCTATAATATTGAAAAATCGAATTGTTTTAGGAGGAACTTCCTTGAAAAAGCGACTTCTGTATTTCATCGTCCTCGCGCTCTGTGTCCTTTCGCTCTTCCACGCTTTCCTGCGCCCTTCTTACGGCGGCGCACCGCTCAACGCCGTGCGTGAAAAGATGGGGCGCATCGTTCTCGTGCCGCTCGACGGCAGACCACCGTGCCGCCAACTCGTACTCGACACCGCCGATGTCGCAGGAACAGAGATTGCCGCCCTGCCCTACGAGATGCAGGACTACTACACGATGCCGGGCCAAACGAAGGAGTCACAGAAGTGGCTGCGCGAAAATCTGGCGCAAAGCGACGCCGCCATCATCTCCATCGACCAGCTTCTCTACGGCGGTCTGCTCGCGGCACGCGAGGCGGACAAATCGCCCGACGAAATCGAGGCCTTCATCGCCTATCTGCGCGAACTGCACGCCGCACATCCGACAGTTCCCATCTATGCCTTCTCCATCCTGCCGCGCATGATTCCGCCCGCGAGCATCGACGACTACTACGACAACAAATACCTCCTCGCTTACTCGCGCCTCGCCGATCACTATGCGCTCTGCGGCGCCCCCGAGGACGCGGCGAAGATGCAGGAACTGGAAGAGAAAATCAATCCCGCAAGCCTCGCGCAGTACCTCGCGCTCTTCGAGCAAAACGAGTGTCTCTCCCGCGCTCTCATCGAACTTGTCAAGGAAGGAACACTGGAACGACTCCTCATCGGACAGGACGATGGCGAAAAGTACAGCATCCCCAACATCGAGAAGCGCCATCTGCAGGCTTTTCTCATCGAAGAACAAATTCCAAAAGAAAAAGCTGCCATCGTCCACGGTGCCGACGAACTCGCGCTGACGCTTCTCGCTGCCATCTCTGCCGCCAAAAGCGGTCACCGTCCGCAGATCTTCCTCGATTGGAATGACGAATCAGCACCCGACGAAATCCTGCCCTTCATGGCGATCCCCATGCGCGAGACAGCGGCGGAAAAGATCGGTCTCTTCGGCGGCGAATGTACGGCGTCCGCCGCGAGCGCCGACTTCGTGCTCTTCATCAGCGCAGGCTCGGAAAAAACCCTCGCCTCTCGCCGAAAAAGTGTCGAGCGCATCGAAAGATACCTCGCCTCAGGCACGCCCGTCACACTCGTAGACCTCAGTCGCCATTTCGCCGCCGAGGAGACGCTGCTGCCGCTCCTGATCGAGCACGGCGCTCCCATCGAAGGATTGCGCTCCTATGCCGGTTGGAACACGGCGAGCAACTCCGTCGGCACAGCGCTCTCGCAGGCAACGATTTTTACCGCCGCACGTGAAAAGGCGGCGACGCGAGATGAAGTTCTCGCACTTCACGCTGCGAATCTCAAGCTGCTCAACAATCGTTTCTTGGAAGACTATTTCTACCTCAAAGATGTCATCACTCTCGTCAATACGAATCTCAAGAAAAACGGCACAAAAAACGTCTACGACCTTGACTTAGAACGCGACTACCTCGCGGCGACCGCGATGCTCCGAAAAGCGATGGATGATCGCCTGCAGACCTTCAAGAGCACAAAGGCGTGCCGTCGCCCCTTCCGCGTCCATCTGCCCGGCGGAGAAAGCGCCGAACTCGCCGTCTATGACCTCCAAACCGACATGAGCTTCCCATGGCCGCGCACCTTCGAGATCTATTTGGAAACGACACCCTTCATAGCCGTGCAGTGACGGTTCAAGGGAACAATTCTGCATGAGACGTCAAAACCTACGAATATGAAAAAACCGCCGAACGAAATCGGCGGTTATATTTTTAAATGGCGGAGTGGAGAGGATTCGAACCTCCGCTGCAGTTGCCCACACTAACGATTTAGCAAACCGTCCTCTTCAGCCTCTTGAGTACCACTCCATATGCGATTGACGCGCAAGCTACGGAAAATCTGTCCGCAAGCTGACGACATAAGATATAATAACAGACCCATGCCGCCTTGTCAACCGAAATTTTCCGTAAGCTACATGATCTCCTTGTGCCTGCGCTGCCAGCCTGGCAGAAGCCTGCCCGTGCTCCACGGCTCCATGACCTCGCGGCTGCGGTAAGGCCGTGCGCCCCAGCGTGCGGGAATCTTCTTGCCGAGCAGCTTTTCCAGACGCGCGGCGATTTCCCGAAGCGATAGCGCCGTCCCTGCACTTACGGCGTACTCGCCGCAGATGTCCGCTCTGTCCGCTGCAAGATACTCCGCCGCGAGCCGAAAAGCTTCGGCGACGTCATCGACATGGACGAGATCGAGCTTCTGCTCGCCGGGCGAAAGAGCGAGCTCTTCGCCCGTCTTTGCCGCCTCCTCTAAGAGCGCGAGAATCTTGCGCCGCGTATCGCCCTCGCCATAGGTGTCGAAAAGTTTCAAACCGACGGCATGAAGCCCCGCCGTCTCCTCGTAGTAGCGCAACATCATCTCGAAGGCTTCCTTTGTCGCCGCATAGAGGTTGACGGGCGAATAGCGTGCGCCTTGATAGTGCTGCCAGCTCGTGCCCGCAAAGACGAAGCGGCGCACATCGTTCTTCGCCATCGCTTCCAGCAGCTCCGTGCCGAAGAGGATGTTGCTCGCGACGAGCGCCGGAACGTCCGCACTCTCATGCGCAGCAAGGTAGAGCGAAGCGAGATGAGAGACGACCGTCGGCTTCGCCTCACGCACGATATCCGTGAGCGTGCCGCCCGCGTACACATGGAAATCGACACACCCACGCACCGCAGTGGAAAGCGCCTTCAAATCCGACGACGGGCGCACGATGGCGGCAACCTCCCAGCCTGCTTCAACCATGCGGCGCGCGAGATGCCTGCCGATGAATCCCGTGACGCCTGTCAAGAGAACGCGCTTCTTCACGCGTCTTCGCCTCCCCTCTGCCGAATCTCCTGCGCCCAGCCGCGAAGCTGCGCATCGCCGGGAAACAGCCGCGCGAAATGCGCCGCCGAGCTCTTGCTCTCGCCGCGCAGAATCTCGGGCAGCTCCTGCGGCATTTTTCCATGAGCAAACGCCGCTTGCAGCGGCGGCGGCAGGAAGTTTACGAACACCTCGTGCGGCGATTTCCCCATGCTGCTGAAATCGCACGCGGCCTTCTCCTCTTCCATGACTTCATCGTAGACGGCTTCCAGCTTCGCCGCCGTCTGCTGCACGGAAAAATGCTCCTCAATAAATCGGCGCGCATTCCGCCCGAGACGCGCGCGCTCCTCGGGATGCGCATAGAGACGGCGCAGCGCCTGCTCGAACTCCTCGGGCGTGCACACCAAGAGTCCCGTCTCGCCGTGGCGCACAAGGTGCTTCTCCGCACATTGGTCGAGCGCGACGACGGGAAGCCCTGCATTCATCGCTTCGAGCAGCACATTTTCCGTCGTGCCGAAGTGCTGCGGATTGAGCAGATAGGCGAACACATCCATGCGGCGAAACTCCGCCGCCACATCCGTGACATAGCCTGCGAAGGAAAGCTGAGCCGATAGCCCGAAAGGCTCCGCGTCGCAGCGGATCCGCGCTTCGTTCTCAGCGTCGCCGACGAGGTGGAAAGAGATGCCGGGGATGTCACGGACGCGCGCGCAGAACGCACAGAAGTCGGGGTGCAGCTTCGCATAGGAAAGCGTGCCGACGTAGCCGATAGAAAATCCCGTGTGCGCCTCATGACGCGGCTCCTCTGCCGGAAAGTCGCCGACGCTGTTGACCATCGCGGCGTGCTCCTTCGCCCAAGTGCGCTGCGCCGCGTCCCAGAAAGGATTCTCATACGAATATGCCGACGTGAATACGAAGTGCTGCGGCATGCGCAGGAATGCGGGCGGCAGCCAAGGATAGAACGCGCCCGAAACATGCGCCCAGAGGACGAGCCGCGCGGGCACGGGCGAAAGCTCCAGCAAGAAGCGCACCATGCGCGGGTGATGCCACCACTCCAACTGCACGATGTCCGCGCGCGCCATCGCCTCGGCGATCTTCGCCGCATCCTGCTCGACGTGTGCGGCGACGCCCACCTCGGCAAGAAGATCGAAGAAATTGCGCTTCTCTGGCTCTTCGAGCAGCAGAAGCTCGTGGCGATCCCCGCCCTCGGCAGCAAAGGCGGCAAGAAGCCCCGAAAGCACCTTGCCGACACCGCCGCCCATGTGCGTCGTGATATGAAGTATCTCGCGCATCGTCATCCCCCTCGCACATCGACACATCCAAACGATCAAACCATCAAAACGGACTCGAAAAATCTGCCAAAGAAACGAACCCCTGATCGCGCTCCGACAGAAGCGGCGAGGAAACGCCCCAGTCGATACCCGCCGTATCCCAGCGTATGCCCGCATCACACGCGGGTGCATAGACGCCCGTCACCTTGTACATCATGACGGCTTCATCGCTCAAAGTCAAAAATCCGTGCGCCATGCCGCGCGGGATATAAATCATCTCGCCCGAACCTCCGGACAGCATGAAGCTCTGATGCGCGCCATACGTCGAGGACGCGCGGCGCAAGTCGAGCACGACATCAAGCACCTTGCCGCTCATGCACCAGACGAGCTTCTCGTGGTCGGCGGGCGGCAATTGGAAGTGGAGACCGCGCAGCACATTCATCTTGGAAACGGAGAAGTATTCCTCTCGAAACTCCGTCGTCAGTCCCAACTCGCGAAAAGCGCCCTCATGGTACACCTTCGTGAAAGAGCCGCGCATATCCTCGCGCACCTTCGTGCGCAGGACATAGCAACCCGCAAACCGCGTTTTTTCACGCGTGAAATTCCCTGCTGCCTCCGTCACGTCCAATCCTCCTCAGAAAATGCCTGCTCGAAACTGCACGGACGAAGCTCCAAGGCATCCTCGATCGTCATGCCCATGCGCCGCTCGAAATCCTCCTTGATCGCAAAGAGCGCCGCCCAGCGCGAGGGGACGTTCGCCGCATCAAGACCGTAGCGGCGGATGATATCGACGAGCCGCTTCTCTAGGACGACGATGCCCGAAGCGTCGCCCAGGACGTCGGCAAGCTGAATCAGGCGGTCATAGTCCGTGTAGATGATGCTTGGAAGGTACTCTCGCAAGAAAGCAATATCCTCCTCCGTACTGTCCCAAACGCCCGTTACGGAGCGCACGTCCTGTACGGGAAAGGAATGTGTGAGGCAGATGCGCGCCGCCTCCTCGTAGCCTTCTGCCAAAAGGTAGCGCCAGCCGCAGAAGATGTGATTGATGCGCATCTCGCCGAAGCGCCGCCCGATGTCGTGCAAAAAACCATAGGCACATGCAAGATCGCCGTCCATCGCCGGCACACGCGCCGCAATCTTCCCCGCCGCCAGCCCGACATAGTACGAGTGACGAATCCACAGCTTCGGCGCGCGCCTATGCGCCTCACGCAGATACTCTCGGGCGATTGCCGCCGTCAACTTCCGCTGTCCCGTCATAATGCGTAAAGCACCGTCTCACCGCTCGTCGCGCTGTGCTGACGCAGGAAGAAACGGTAGAACGGATAGCGCTCCATGAGCAGCTCCGGGATGCGCACATAGTCCTCCAAGCTGTGATAGACGCAGACCGCAAGCTTCGGGCGATGCTGCTCGATCGTCTTTGCCGCGCCGAGAAGCGCGTTGTACTCCGCCCCCTCAATATCCATCTTGAGAAGCGTGCACGCTGCGCCCTGCAGCACATCGTCAAGCGGACGCGCCGCGATGCCCGCCGCCTCTTCGTGCGCATCCGCGCCCGCCAGTCGCGAAGCCGACGGCGTCGCGGCGTTGCTTTGAAATACGAGCCGCTCATCCTTATCCCATAACGCACACGGATGAATGCGCACATCGTCTCTGCCCTCGTATTTCTTCAATAGATACGCATAGTTCTCCGCATCCGGCTCAAACCCGTGGACAAATATGCCCCCCCCGTGGATTGCACGGTCGATTTCCTCGCCATGACACACGCCCGCATCGACAAAGACCTCCCCTTGCGCAAGTTCACCGATAACATCGTTGCCGAAGTATTGGTTCGGCTCATAGAGCGAAAAATCTACAGACCTGCCGCTCTTCATGTTCGCGATAAGCGAGTGATAAATATGACGTGACTTCTCGTCAGAGAACTTCTGCGCGATCTTCTCGATTCGGGCGTGTTCCGCAGAAAAATAGCACGCGGCATCAAGCTGTACGGCGGAATAGACCGCCGCCTTGACCATCCTGCGCTCCAGCAAAGAAAGGATTTCGAGCAGGAAAATGCCCGTCGCGCCGATGACGACGGACAGCCGCCCGCCCTTGGCGTACATATCCTCACTCCGTTGATAGAACGTCTCGGGCGCGACGACCTCAATGCCCGCGATGCGGCTGCCGTGCTTCGCCGCGTTGCTGTCCACCCAGAAGATCGGCTTCTTTCCCTCGGGCGCACAGTACGTCCGATAAAATGCCTGAGCTACACGCCCCGTGCCCCAGATGACGTATGGCGCAGTAAAAAGCTCCGACATCTCTCCCGCTGCAAACTTTTCCATCGACATTCCTTCATCACCCCACACATTTTTCATCCGTCGGCTTCACGAGGTCAAGAATGTTGATGACGTTCTTGACGCGCGGAAACGCCTGATGAATCTGCTTCTCGATGGTAGACATTAGAGAAACGACAGGCACGACGACCGTATCGATCTCCTCTGCATCCAAAATCTCAGGGCTGTGGATGAGATGCCCATCGACCTCACTGCCCTGCTTGATCTTCGAGTTGTCAATGAGAAAAACGCCCGCCGCTCCGACGAAAGGCAGGTCGGGAATCATCGTGGCAAAGTAGTCGTTGATGCCCCAGAAAGCAATCTTGCCGCATTCCTCGCGCAAAATCTCCACCGATGACGTGATGTAGCGCACGACTTCGGGCAAGATCGGCAGTTTATGCTTCTTGCCGCACTTCTTGCACGTCAGGACATTGCGTGTGAAAAATCGCACGTTCTCCCAACGATTCTCCTCGCTGCATTCCGTACATTTTCCCGTGAAGCTCAAAGCGCGATGCGCATAATCAACATGCACGTCATGAATGTTCTCCGGCGGCAGGAAAGCGCGCTGCGGCAGGCGCATGACCTCGCCTGCAAGCCAGTCCAGCTCCTCCTTCGACATCTTCGAAAGGTTCACGACAGGGCAGCCGTCGCGGATGAACTTCACCTCGTCCTTGATGATGCCGCGTGCGAGCGCCGTCTTGTAGAGCGGCGTTCCCGGATACGTCGTGATGAAGTTCAGCGTGATGCCGTATTCCGTATGCGCCTTCCACCAATCGAGCGTGCGCTTCGCCGTCTCGATCGTTTCCTCCACATCGCCGAAGATGAAGCCGCCCTGAATCGTCAGCCCGTACTGGTAGGCGAGAGCCAGAGCCTTCTCCGTCTGCTCGAAACGGATCTTCTTGTTCATGCTGCGCAGGATGCCATCGTCTGCGCTCTCCAAACCGAAGCCCATCGTCACGCAGTTCGAGTCCTTGAGGATGCGCACCATCTCCTCCGTGACATCGCATACGCGGAACTGCGCCCACCAGCGAATGTTGTACGGCTTAATACGCGCACAGAATTCGACCACGCGCTGCATATTGATGGCAAAAAGCTCGTCCGACACAAAGATGTACTTGATATGGTACTTTTCCACGAGGAGGTCAAGTTCCTCGAAGAAATTGTCCAACGAACGCTTGCGGTAGTGACTGCCGCTCGTATGGAAGCAGAACGTGCACTGGAACGGGCACGAGCGGCTCGTCGTCATCGTGATCGCATGATCCTCGTTCATGCCGAGGAGACTCGGCACCATCGCGGCGATCTTCGAAAAGTCGAATCCATCGTAGTCGGGAAAGGGAATCGCATCGAGATCGGCGACCTCTTTACGCGCCTTCGTGCGCATCCAGACGCCGTCGTCACGGTAAACGATGCCCTCGACTGCCATCACATCCTCGCCGCACTCCAAGGCGTGACAAAGCGCCGGCGTCGTTTCCTCGCCCTCACCGACGATGCCGTAGTCCGCAAACTCCAAGACCTCCATTCCCGCCGCAGGCGCACTCGTGATGATGCCGCCGCCCGCGACCGTAACGATGCGCGGATCGACCTCCTTCGCCGCCTGCAAAATCTCGCGAATCGCCGGATACTGGAAGGACAGCCCGCCCGTCAGAACGACGTCGATCGAGTGCGTTCGGATCTCCTCCGCTATGATCTCACGCGTCACGCCCTCGCGGCTGTTCATGTTCAGCGTAAATACGCGAAGCCCCGACTGCTTCATGCTTGATGAAACGTAGGGGATTCCCAAAGGGAAATGGTACCACTCGCCGATCATATCGACAAAACGCGGCATGACCAACAAATAATTCATCCAAAGCACCTCATGAAACACTTGCGATTGTATTCTATCAAAGATCTTGAAGTTTTTGCAGCACTCGCTCTTTTCGCCTGCGTCAAACGACAGTAAAAGCAGCGGAAATTGCAGGCTCGCATCGGAAATACGGTCAGCGCATAGGGCATCGCAAGCGGGACGACATCCGCCAGCGGCCGCCGCTCCCCATGAACCGAAACACCGTCTTTCTTTATCACACGTTCTTCCCCCTATTGCCAAACACCTTTAACAAACGCTCTGCATCTTGATCGAGCACATCTTCCTCGAACATCGCATAGCGGTACTGTCTGCACTTCGCGCACGTCGTATACGCGGACTTTTCGCCGCGAAGCTGGGCTTCGAGGAAGGCTCGCAAGCGTTCGCCCTGCCAGATTGCGCGCACGGATTCTTTCGCAACGTCGCCCAATATCGCCGCCGTTTCCATGGCGCAGCATGGAACCATCTTGCCGTCGGGATTGAACTGCATCATGTAAAATGGCTGCGGGCAAACCTTTGCCATGCGCACGGCGGCGCCGTTCTGTGTCACATCGGCGAGCGCGTGACCCGCGAGCTTTTCGTAATCGATCTGCTCGACGGCGGGGATCAGATGCTCGACCGCGATGAAGTCGGCGATGTCGCCGAAGATGCGCAAAAACTCTGCCTCCTCACCATCGCCGAGCACACAGTCCATGATCTTCACATAGATCTTCGTATCGCCGCGATGCGCGTAGAGCCAGCCGATATTCTCCACGAGGTTTTGAAAAATGCCCCGTTTTTTCGTATAAGCGTATGCCGCATCCGAAAGACCCTGCAGAGAAATGCGGATGCGCCCGAGTCCCGCACGGACGAGCGCCGCAGACAACTCACGCGTCAGCCGCAGACCGTTCGTCACAATGTCGAGCGATTCGGCGACGCCCGCCGCCTTCGCACATGCGACCATCTCGGCAATCTGAGGATGCAGGAGCGGCTCGCCCGTACCTGCAAAGCGCAGCATTTTGAGCGGGCTGGGAAACTCGGCAAGATCGGCGATGAACTTTCGGTAAAGTCCCATGTCAAGCACGGTCTTGGCAGCGATGAAGCCGCGCTCCTCCAACGGCACGGAGTGGATGCAATAGGCGCACGCGAGATTGCACGCATAGACAGGAAATACTTGGATGGAAAACGGCGTATCGAGCGGCAGTCGGTCGGCGAGACGCTGCCTCTTGCCGCCGGGCGTCTGCCCGTCGATGCGCTGCGCCTTCATCGCCATGCCTCCAAACGCTTGAGGATCTCTTCTGCCGCGCCGTCCAAGATATCCTCTGGGTGCGCGACGTCATTCGGTGCGCAGCAGTGCGCGCAGCGCCTGTTCTCCTCGCGCCTGCCTTCAAGCTGCAGGCGCCAGAACTCGCGCAGCTTTTCCCCGTGCCACATATCCAGGATGCGCTCTTCATGCACATTGCCGAGGACGACCGGCTTGTATATCGTATCGCACGGCTCGACGTCGCCGTTCGGAAACACGCCGAGCATATAGAAGGCGAGCGGACAGACCTTGCGGATGCCGTCCGTCTTGCCGCCGTAGCGGTCGTACTCGACTTCCATGCCCTGCGTCAGCTCCACACCGTCGTAGGCGGGCAGCATGTGCTCGATATACATGCGGTCCGTCATGTCGGAAAAGAGCGCGTAGAACTTCTCGTCCTCGCCCTCGTCGAGCGCCACATCCATGACCTTCAGGAAGAGCTTCGTCTTGCCGCGGTGCGCGTAGAAATAGCGCAGGTTCTCCAAAAACTCCTCGAAGTTCACGCGCGCCTTGCAGATCGACGCATACTTCTCCGAGGAAAGCCCCTGCAGCGACACGCGCAGGGTATCGAGCTCCGCGTCGATGAGCGCGTCGGCGAGCGCGTGGTGCAGCAGGGAAGCGTTCGAGATGATCTCAATGCGCTCGGCGACGCCCTTTTCCTTCGCCAGGCGCACCATATCGGCGATGTGGGGATTTAAGAGCGGCTCACCCTGCCCCGTCAGAGACAGCATCTTGAGCTTCTGCGGAAACTCCGCGAGCTGTTCGATCGTCTTCTCATACGTTTCCATCGTCATGTGCTCAGGCTGGAAGTCGTATTGCCGTTTCATCTCGGCATGACCGAGCGAGTGCCCGCAGTACGCGCACTTGAAATTGCAGTACGTCGTCGGAAAGACGAACGCGCTGTAGGGTGCTGCAAGCGGCACGACTTCGGCGAGCTTCACGCGCTCCGTTCCATAGATGGGTTTAATTTCAGACGCCATATTTCCTCCTCAGGAAAAGAGCGGCAGGAGTCTTTCTGCATCCGCATCGAGATCTTCCGCCGGATTGTTGATCGCATTGAAGCAGGTACAGCCGCGACACTCGGGGACTTCGTCCTTGCGCTTTTGCAGCAGCATGCGCAAAAATGCCCGGCGCTTCGGGCCGTTCCAGATCTCGACGAGCGACTGCTCCTTCGCGTTGCCCATCGACAGCCCCCTGCCCAGTCCGGGCACGGGACAGGGAAACGTATGCCCCTCGCAGCCGATCTGCAGAAAGTAGAAGGACTGCGCGCAGACCTTGCGGTCGAGGTCGAGCTCCTCGCCGTAGAAATTCTTCGAGCCGTCCACGACACCCTTGAGGTCTTCCATCTGCTGCTGCATGACGACGAGATGCTCGATGTAGATGCGATCCGCCATCGGGCTAAAGAGCGAAAGGAAGCGTTCCTGCTCCTCTTTCGTCGGCACGGTCGCGTCGATCGCCTTGATGTAGATCGCCGTATCCTTCTTGTGAGCAAAGAGGTAGCGCAGGTTTTCGAGATACTGCTCGAAGTCGATGCGCACGCCGCACGTCTTCTCATAGCCGGCGGCGTCGAGCCCCTGCACGGAAATGTTGATGTTCGTGATACCCGCCGCGACGAGTGCGTCGCTCTTCTCGGGCGTGAGCAGAAGCCCGTTCGTGATGACCTCCACGCGCCCCGCGATGTCGGCGTCGACGATCTTTTTGACGAACGTCGGCAAAAGCGGATTCGTCAGCGGCTCACCCAGCCCCGAAAAGACGATGCGCTTGACGCCGCCCTTCGGGAACTCTTTGAGATCGTGCACGATCTTGTCAAAGTACGCCTCATCCATGTGCAGCATGCGATGCCCAAGCTTCTGGAACTCGCCGCCCGCCTCGTCGCGCGTCGAATGGATGCAGTAAAAGCACTTGAAGTTGCAGTATTTCGTCTGCTCGATGTATACGGTGAAAGGCTGCGCCAGCGGTATGATGTCCGCGAGCTTCTTCCTCTTCGTGTCATAATTCGGTTTGATTTCTGCCATATTTATTCTCCATCTGCAAAAGCATAGACAACGGTTTCCAATCCCATATATTGATAATTGCGCACATAGAAACGATAGCCGCTGTAAAACTCGCGCAGCAAGAGCGGTATGCGCCAGATATGCGACATGTCGTGGTAAATGCAGATCGCGAGCTGCGGATGATGCTCGCGGATAAGCCTTTCCGCGCCGTGCAGGGCTTCGATCTCCATGCCCTCGATGTCCATCTTGATGAACGTCGGTGCTTCGCCCGCGAACATCGTATCGAGCGATACGCACTGGATGACGTGTGCGCCCGCCGCTTCCCGCTTCACGGCGGACTTGCCCTCCTCTGCCGCGCCGAAGCGGATCTGCTGCGTCGTGCTCGAAACGCCGCACGGCACGATGACCGCACGCGGGATCGCGAGCTCCTCAGCTGCGGCATGGATGCGCGTAACGAGCTCCTGCTGCGGCTCAAACGCAAAGTAGTCGTGCATCTCCCTGCCCGCCGCCGAAAGAGCGCGCAGCGTGTCGCCGTCAAAGGCGCCGCAGTCAACGAAGAAGCGCATGTCCGCCTTCTCCGGCACGTCGTGCGCCGCATACTGCAGGCGCAGCGGCAAAGGATCGGGGAAGATGGAAAAATCACGGCGCAGATACGCCTCGATCTGCGTCATGTAGAAGAAGCGTTCCGCCTCTGTCTGCCAAAGCGCATATGCCGCAAGGACAGCCTCTTCGTCGCCGGCGAAGTCGCGCTCGATGTCGTAGTCACCGATGAAGATGTTGCGGCAGAACGATGCACTGTCAAAACTCCGCCAGTCGAGCTCGTGCAGCGCGACGACGAGCGGAAAGCCTGCCGTCTGAAGCACCTCGCGAAGTGCAGGCTCATCCTCCAGGGAAAAAAGCGCCGACAAAATGACGACGCTTTCCTCCTTCGGCACCGCCGCCATTTCCTCCAAAGTCAGGGCATCGACGCCCTGCTCGCGCAGCGCCGCCGCACGGCGGTCGATCAATCCCTTGACAGAAATGCCCGCCTCTTCCAGCGATGCCTTGAGCTTCTTGCCGAGATTTCCTGCTCCGTAGAGAAAGATATCCCTATGCGCAAAAGAAGAAACATCTACGGCACGGCTGTGCCACCTCGCCGACATAGCGCGCCGCAAATCGGCAAATCTCATTCGCTTTCCACCTCACTCATAACGCTCCAGGGAAAAGACCTCGCCGTCCTCTTCCATACGCCCCGCCATCCTGCCGCCGATGGAAAGATGATCTCGCATGATTTCAAGCAGAGCCTTGGGATCTTCGTAGTCGGCAAGCGGCATGCCGAGAATGATATAGTCATAGGTGCGCCCTTCTAAAGCGGCTTCAAGATCTCGCAGAGGCTGACAGAATACCTCGCCGCTGCAGATCGTCTTCAGATCGACCCAATACTTCGCATCCTGCACGAAAGCGGAAAGTGTCGCCCTGCCCAAATCATACGCCCGCAGGCAGTTTTTGAAATGCAGCAGATTGGCGCCGCAGCGCACATCTATGCCAAGAATGCGATTATCCTCGCACGGCGTCGAAGAATCCATGCACTTACGGCAAAGCTCATCATCCAGACGCGTATCCGTCCAGGCATCAACGCCAAAGTATTTGCGTCGAAAGGTCTCTCGCCCTTCCCGCAGATCGATCTGATAAGCCTCCTCCGACATCGCCGTGCCCGGCGCATGGTAGACGAAGGTATCACGACAAAACATCAAGCGATAACCGAGACGGCGATAGGTGAAGGACAGATCATCATCAGCAAAATTATAAAAAAATCCATAATCGGCTTCATACATCTTGCGCAGGGAAGAACGCATCAGCGATGCTGTAGGAATGAGGCGCAGGCGCTCCTCCCACTTTTTCGGATCGCTGACATTGTAGGCAGCCGCGGCCTCCTGCATTTCTCCGTATGTAGAAAATTCCAGCTTCACCTGCTGATAATAGCTTGTATAGTTTGCCGCGGGAACGACCATGCCGATGCGCGGATCAGATTCCATGCACGTGACAAGATTCTTGAGCCAGTCCTTCGTGACGACGACATCGCTCGGAATCGCGGCAAAGTATCTGCCGCGGATGAATTCATTGCCCGCCGCTCCCTTTGCCGCCAGATAACCAAACAAAGCGCCGCGATTTTCCCTGACATGGAAGATGCGCTTGCGCGGATGCTCAATGCTGCGGAAAAAGTCCAGCGTGCCGTCGGTCGAGCCGTTGTCAACGAGCAGCAGCTCATGGTCGACGTTCCGCGTATAGGCAAGGAGGGAATGAATCGCCATCTTCGTCTGATCTTCCAGATGATTGTAGGCTTGAAAGTACACTGTCACCAGCGGCGGCTCATCGCCGACGCAGAGATTAGCCGCCATCTCTCGCCGCGCAAAACCATCCCTCTGATGAACATTTGCGCCCGCTCCTCCCATATCAACCTCAACGACTTCTCCATAGTTCACGCTTATTTTCCTCCGTTGCCATAATCGGCGTCGTTTCCCATAACTCTAAACTCTTCTTATATCGAAATTCTCATGAACTTTCATAAGGAAGTACGAATAAAATGAAGCTCCCCCTATTCGCCCTAAACTTATCCGTACCACCATGAAGTTTGACAAAAATTCCGCTATCATTATAACACATTCATTTTCCCTGTTCGAAGGCAATAAAAAAACCTCATTTCCAAGAAATGAGGCCGATATGACAATGGCAGGGGCAGTAAGACTTGAACTCACAACCTACGGTTTTGGAGACCGTTGCTCTACCAGTTGAGCTATACCCCTAAGATGGGGCGACTGGTGGGGCTCGAACCCACGAATGCTGGAGCCACAATCCAGTGTGTTAACCACTTCACCACAGCCGCCATAAGGTATGCCACCGCAAAAGCGGTGGCATGTCAGAACCAGCAGCTTTCTATCCTCCCAGGTCGTCTCCAACCAAGTACTTTCGACGTATGAGTGCTTAACGACTGTGTTCGGTATGGGAACAGGTGGATCCACTCAGCTATCGCCACTGGATTTGTGAAGGTGTTTGTTGCACCCTCAAAACTATACAGAAGACAAGAACATTTTAGGTGGCAAAACTTAGCGGTCAACGTCAACCAATCACCTGCGTCCCCTTGGGACTTGGTTCTTGGGACGTTTTCGCATACGACCTGTTACCCAATCGACTTTCGTCTCTTGGACAGGCCAGTAGGTCAAGCCCTCGGCGTATTAGTACGGGTCGGCTGCACGCCTTGCGGCGCTTCCACTCCCCGCCTATCAACCTCAT
>NZ_ALNM01000018.1:0-28883 GCF_000292955.1 Selenomonas sp. CM52 | reverse complement strand
TTTTACTATGAAAGTCCAAGAAGTCAAGCCCGAAGGGCGCAGACTGATTGGGTAACTTTCATTAAGGGCGGCGCACAATGTCCACAAAGTGGACGTTTGTGCGTGTAGTTTATATTCGACCTTCGCCTGCGATTCCCTGCCGTTTGCAAAACATCTTCTTCTTGCGGTATAATCAAGATGTACGAAGGAAAAAATCTGTCCTGTATGAAATGGATGTGAGGAAATATTGAAGCGGATGATCGTCAATGCCGATGATTTCGGTCGCCATGTGCGCATCAATGAGGCGGTGGAAAAGGGTGTCGAGATGGGCGTGCTGCGTTCGGCGACGCTGATGGCGGGCGGCGCGGCGTTCGAGGACGCAGCGGAGCGCGTGCGACGCCTGCCGAAACTCGGTCTTGGCATACACTTCACGCTGGTCGATGGTTTTCCCGTCCTGCCACCCGAGGAGATTCCGTCACTCGTCGATGAAAGCGGCGTCTTTTTGCCGAACTATGGCACTTTTTCCAAGCGCTATGCGAAGGGCGGCGTGCACCTGGCGGAGGTGCGCGCCGAGCTTGCCGCGCAGTTGAAAAAGTTTGAGGCGGCGGGACTTTCTCTCGATCATGCCGACAGCCATCAGCATATGCACGTCCTGCCGGGAATCATCGAAATCGTCATCGGGCTTTGCCGTGAGGCGGGGATCCCCGCGCTTCGCGCACCGTTTGCGCCGCTCTTTGCCGGAAAGTTCGGCGGCATCGGCCAGTTCGCAGGCCGCGCCGGACTTGCGCTCCTCGCGAGGAACGCCGCGAGTCTGGCGAGGAAGGCGGGGATTTCTGTGCCCAATCATTTTGCGGGCATCGTCGCGGGAGAGGCCGTCGATGAGGCGGAGCTGCTTCATGCGATCAAGAACCTTCGAGAAGGTGTGACCGAGGTCATGATGCATCCGGGCACGGCGAATGAGGAAATCGTGCGCGCCTCGGGTTGGCAGCACGACTTCGAAGCGGAGCTTGGCGCGATCCTCTCGCCGAAGGTCGCGAAGCTGGCGGCAGAGGAGGGCGTTGAGATCGTGAACTTTCAGGCATTGGGAAAGGGGATGATATAGATTCATGGACAAGATCGTGATCGTTGTTCCCTGTTACAATGAGCAAGAGGTTTTGCGGCAGTTTTATGCGAAGCTATCGAATGTGCTGCGGGATTTGCACGATTGTTCTTTTTCCTGCCTTTTTGTGGATGATGGAAGTACGGATGATACCTTGCAGATCCTGCGGGAACTTTCCGCAGGAGATCCGAATGTTCACTATAGAAGTCTTTCACGCAATTTTGGTAAGGAGTCAGCAATGCTGGCTGGTCTTGATGCTGCCGAGGGAGATGCTGTCATCCTCATGGATGCAGATCTCCAGCATCCGCCAGAGCGTATTCCCGAGATGATTTCTTGGTGGCGCAAGGGTTATGACGATGTATGCATGAAGCGAACGGATCGAAGTGATGAGACTGTTTTTAAGCGTACGATGACAACCCTTTTTTATCGTATTCTTCAAGCTGTCAGCCGCTGTGAGATACAACGCAATGTGGGAGATTTCCGCCTTTTGGATCGCCGCTGCGTTGCTGCGTTGCGCCTTATGCGCGAGAATCAGCGATTTACGAAAGGGCTCTTCACGTGGATTGGTTTTCGCAAGAAGGAACTCTCGTTCCATGTGCAGCCGAGGGCGGCAGGAAAGACGACTTGGAATTATTTTGCACTTTATAATCTCGCTGTAGAAGGTCTGACTTCGTTTACAACAGCGCCTTTGCGCATGACGACCTTTTTGGGACTGGCCGTCTCACTTCTCGCTATATCTTATATGTTTATCGTCCTTATCAATGCGCTGCTTTATGGCGACCCCGTGGCCGGTTATCCGACGCTGATGACGGTGATGCTTTTTTTGGGCGGAGTGCAGTTGCTTTCCCTTGGAATTATGGGAGAGTATCTGAGCCGTGTCTTTATGGAGAGCAAGCAACGCCCGATTTATCTCGTTGCAGAAGCCGATGGCAAAAAAATCTTGTATACGCCGTCAGATCCTCTGGAGAGACAGATCGCGAGTTCTTGGGAGGAAGGGGGTCGGTCGGATGAGACGTAATGAATTTTGGCGTACTGTGCTCGTGGCAGCTGTCATCTTTCTGCTGATGTATGGACTCAATCATCTGATGCCCTTGCATCGTGATGATTATGACTACTCGATGATTTGGCTGACGCATGAGCATATCATATCCTTTTCTGATGTAGTGGAATCTCTTTGGCGTCACTATCTCTTTCATGGTGGACGTATGGTGACGGTATTCTGCCTCGATTTGTTCCTGTGGGGCGGGAAGGGACTCTTCGATTTTGCCAATGCGTTGGTGTTTCTTGCCTTTATTGTGCTGCTTGTGATTCATGCCCTACGCGATTGGAGATTCTGGCGGGAGCCGGGGCTCCTCGCTGTCATGGGGATTCTCGCCTGGCTCGTGCTTCCTCATTTTGGAGAAGTAGCTGTGTGGAAGAGCGGGTCGACGGTTTACCTTTGGTCGTCTGTTTTTGCCGCCCTCTTTCTCGTGCCGTACAATCTTCATTGCAAAACAATGGATGAGGGGCAGGCACCCGAAAGGCATTGGCTTATCGCGCCGATGTTTGCGCTTGGCGTCCTGGCGGGTTGGTCGGTGGAAAACCTTGCCGTTACGGTGTTCGTATTGGCGGCGGGACTTTCTTGGTGGGCGAGGCGCAAGGGCGACTTGCCCCTTTGGATGCCGGCGGGGGCTTTCGGCGCACTCGCAGGACTCGTGCTGCTCGTGGCGGCGCCCGGCAATTTCGTGCGCTACGACGCGCAGGGAAGCGGCAAAGGAATCTTCACCCATATCGGCAACCAGTTTGCGGGAAACGGTGAGATGGTACTTTATCTCCTGCCCGTCATCTTGCTGCTGATCGCCGCGGGACGGATCTATCGACTGCATCTTGCGGAGGATGCAAGGGCTGGCGGTGAGACGGCGGAACCTTCCGGGCAAGCTTTTGGCTGGGGCAGGATGCTTTGCCTTGCCGTCATTGTTCTGCTCGTCGTTTCTTATTTCAACGGCAGCTTCTTTGCCAATGCGCTGCGCGATTTTCTCGTCGCCCATGTGCTCGCACCGCTGGGGCTTGATAAGCCACGCACCGTCGAGCACTTTGCCAATGTCATGGCAGGATTCGAGGAGATGGCGATCTATTGGCTCGCGATCTTCTTCTTCTATGGCCTTTTGAAGCGTTCTTTGGGCTTCTCGCGCAAGGCGCTTGCTGCCGTTCGCACGGTTTCGTGGCGCAGTGTGCTCCATGCTTTTCCTGCAGCACGCTATGCAGCGTTCCTCATCGCGCTGGCGCTTTTCAACAACTTTGTCATGATTGCCGCACCGACGTTTCCGGCGCGGGCGACGTTCAGCTCTGTCGCCATGATCCTCATCGCCGCCTGTGCTGTGCTGCGCGATCCTGTCGTCCGCGACTGCCTGTGGAATCGCGCGAAGAAGACGCTCCTGGTGGCATCTCTATCCATCGGCCTCTTCACGATGACCGCTGCGCTCTTCATTACGGCGGCGATGCAGCAGGAGAACGACGTGCGCCTCACCATCGTCAAGCAGGCAGCAGAAAATGGCGAGGAGATCGCCTATATGAAACCCATCCTTTTGAAAAATCGCGCTCTGCGCCACGTCTTCTTCGTCGACTTTGACAACGGCGTGACGAAGGATGGCCTTTGTCAGTATTACGGCATCAAGGACATTCGTGTGGAACGATAATGAAATGAGAAGACCTCGGACTTGAACTTGCAGTCCGAGGTCTTTTCGTATGTATGCCGTTCAGCTTTCGTGATGCGGTACGAGGTCAGTGGATTCGAGGGTGCCCTCCTTGGCGCGTTCGGCAAATTCGGCGGTGGCGGTGAAGAGGACGTCGCTGGAGCTGTTCAGAGCCGTTTCGCACGAGTCCTGCAGTACGCCGATGATGAAGCCGACGCCGACGACCTGCATGGCGACATCGTTGTGGATGCCGAAGCTCGCACAGGCGACGGGGATGAGGAGCAGCGAGCCTCCGGCAACGCCCGAGGCGCCGCAGGCGCCGACGGTCGAGATGACGCAGAGGAGCAGCGCCGTCGGCATGTCGACCTCGATGCCGAGCGTGTGTGCGGCAGCGAGCGAGAGGACGGCGATCGTGATGGCGGCGCCGCTCATATTGATCGTCGCGCCGAGCGGGATGGAGAGCGAATAGGTGTCCTCCGACAGTCCGAGACGTTTGCACAGCGAGAGGTTCACGGGGATGTTCGCCGCAGAACTGCGCGTGAAGAAGGCGTAGATGCCGCTTTCCCGGAGCGTCGTCCAGACGAGCGGGAAGGGGTTGCGGCGGATGTGCAGGAAGACGATGAGCGGGTTCATGATGAGCGCGACGGAGAAGAATGCGGCGAGAAGGACGGCGAGGAGCTGCGCGTAGCCGATGAGGGCAGCGATGCCGCTTTCGCCGATGGCGTTCGCGACGAGGCCGAAGATGCCGAAGGGGGCGAAGCGGATGACCCACTGCACGATCTTCGTCACAGCTTTGGCGAGGTCGGCGATCGTCTCCTTCGTCGAGTCGTTCGCTGAATGAAGTGCGACGCCCGCGAGCACAGCCCATGCGAGGATGCCGATGTAGTTCGCCGTCACGATGGCGTGCAGCGGGTTGTCGACAACGCTCAGGATGAGGTTGTGCAGAACTTCGATGATGCCGCTCGGCGGAGACACCTCAGACGAGGCGACGGCGAGATGGAGCGTCGTCGGGAAGAGAAACGAGTAGCTGACGGCGACCATCGAGGCGAGGAAGGTGCTGATGATGTAGAGGCGCACGATGGGGCGCATCGAAGCGCTGGCGTCTGCGTTCTTCTGCGCCATGGCGTTCATGACGAGCACGAAGACGAGAACTGGCGCGACGCCCTTGAGCGCCTTTACGAAGAGGTCGCCGAGGATGGAGATTGCAGGAACGACCTGCGGCAAGGCAACAGCGACGATGATGCCGAGGACGAGTCCGATGGCGATGAGCTTGATCAAGGCAGTTTCCTGATACTTTCTGCCGATGGAACTGAACAAAGAAATTCCTCCTTTAATAATTGTAAAGTACTTTGACAGTATAGTATAAAGCCAGAAAATATGCAAGTTTTTTCTGCCTTTGTGTATTTACACAGTGGACACGATGGGCTTTCTGCACAATGAGACTAGAAATCCCCCCAAGATGGCAGCTTGGGGGGATTTCGTGTGCCTTGACGTTATCCATGTTTGCCACCTTTAGTATAGCATACTCTCATTGGTGTGCAAGTTGATGATCCGTACGCTTCAGAGCGAAATAACCTGTTTCATGCGGCTGAGGAGCGGCAGGTCGTGGGTGATGACGATGAGCGTGCCGCCCCTTTTGTCGAGGGTTTCGAGCACGGCGGCGATGAGTTTTGCGCCGCGTGCGGCGTCGAGGCCTGCCGTCGGCTCGTCGAGCAGCAGCAGGGGAGCGTCTGCGGCGAGCGCCAGTGCCGTTAAGAGACGGCTTCTCTGGCCGCCTGAGAGGCGCGAGGCGTTTTCGCCGAGCGGTTCGTCGAGTCCTTGCGGCAGGGAGCGCACGACATCGGCGAGCTGTGCCGTTTCGAGCGATTGCCACATCGTGTCTTCCGTGATGCTTTCGTGCAGACGCAGGAAGTTGTCGCGCACCGACGCGCTGAAGAGATAGCTGCCCTGCAAGGAGACTCCGAAGAGGGAGCGCACTGCGTCTGCCGTCAGAGAAGTATGGGCTACGCCGCTATAGAAAATTGTGCCGCTGTCGATGTCCCAAAGGCGCAGGAGAAGGCTCGCGAGCGTCGTCTTGCCCGCGCCGCTCTCGCCGATGATCGCCGTGTGCTCGCCGCGTCGGATACAGAAGGTGAGGTTTTCGAGCACAGGCAGTCCCGCCTGATAGGCGAAGCTGATGTTTCGTGCTTCCAAGAGGGGGACGGCGCTGTCGGCGGCGGGAAACGCCGGCATTGGCGGCTTTCTTGTCGCCATTTCTTTCGTTGGAGCTGCTTCCGGCTGCATCTCGCCTTTCGAGGGCAGGATATTCTGTGCCGCTTGTCGGGCGGCCGAGGCGCCGAGAATGGCAGCGGGAAGAGCGCGGTATTCGGCGAGAGCGGCCTCAAGGGCGAGTGCCCAGACGGCGTATTCGATGCCGCTGATCTCGCCGGCCTGCGCATGGGGCAGGAGGAGCAGCAGCAGCCCAACCCAGAGGCTGACGCGCGAGGCGTCGAGCAGCGTGAACAGGCGCTCGCGCTTTTGGCGCTTTTCCGACTGTTTTTCCTGAAAGGTTTTGGCAGCGTCGTCGAGCATCTGCCGGGCATGGGGAAGTGCGCCCGCCTGATGAAGTTCGGTGCGCCCGTCGATGAGGTCGAGGAGCGTGTCCCGATAGGCAGCGCTTTCCTCGCGCAGGCTTTCTTCTTTGAGCAGGAGGGGCAGGGCGAGGTGCAGCAGGTAAAGAGCCGCGACGAGGGCCGCTGCGAGTGCGGAAAGCGGCAGGAGCGCGGCAGCGGTGAAGAATGCGACGAGTCCTGCGAGGAGCGGCGGCGGCACGGTGCGCAGGTAGAAGTTTCGCAGCGTCTCGCAGCCCGTCAGAAGGTCGTGCAGGAATTCGCCCTCGCGCATTGCGCCCTCCTTGAGCGGCAGCTTTTCTGCCGCTTGACGGTAGGTCAGAAGCTGCAGCTTTTCGTAGCAGGCGAAGGCGAGACGGTGCGAGAGAAGGCGGTCGAGGTAGCGGAAGACGGCGCGCGCGACGCCTGCGGCACGCACGCAGGTGATGCCGAGCGTCAGCGCCGAGAGAGGCGGCGCGAGTGCGGCGCTCGCGATGATCCACGCGGCGGCGCCGATGAGCGCGATACCCGAGAGTGCGGCGAAGAATGCCGCGAGAAGCGCGGGCAGTCCTTTGGCAGGAGAAGCGAGGCGCATGAGATGCAGGATTTCCGTCATTCGGCGTCACCTCCTATGTCGATGATATGATCGGCCCAAGCGATGAGCGCGGGACGATGCGAGGCGAGGATCAAGGTGCGGCGGCGAGAGAAATCGTCGAGGGCGGCGAGAACCGCCTTTTCCGTCTCTTCGTCGAGCCCTGCCGTGATTTCGTCGAGGATGACGAGGGGGCGAGCTTGGAAGAAGGCGCGCGCAAGGCCGAGACGTCTCCTCTCGCCGGCGGACAGCGGATGTCCGCCCGCGCCGAGCGGCGTGGCAAGCCCGTGGGGAAGCGCCGCCAGGAAGCCGCCGAGCGCCGCTTGCTCAAGGGCGGCGCTCACGGCGCTTTTCGTCGCGCCCTCCTGCCACAGGCTGATGTTTTCGGCGAGCGTCGCGTTGAATACATGCGTTTCTTGCGGCACATAGGTGATGAGCGCGCGGCGCGAGGCAGGCGAAAGATGCGCGAGGTCATAAGACTTTCCGTCGCCTGCGCCGTCCTGCAGGACGATCGTTCCTTCGGTCGGCGTGAGAAGACCGGCGAGAAGATTGAGCAGGGTCGTCTTGCCCGCACCGCTCGCGCCGATGAGTGCGGTCTTCTTGCCCGCGTGAAAGTTGAGGTCGAGCCCTTGGAGGACGGCTTCTTGTGTCAGCGGATAGCGATAGGAAAGTTTTTCGGCAAGGAGGCGCGGCGGCACGAGAATCTGATCGCACCTGCCGTCTTCTCTGTCGAGGGGAGCGGCGAGCCACGGCTCAAGCGCCTTTGCTGCCGTGTGCGCGTCCATGGCGGCGTGAAAGGCGATACCGCCTTCTCGCAGCGGCTGGTAGAAGAGCGGCGCGAGAATCAGCACGAAGAATGCCGTAGGAAAGCTGATCTGTCCGTCGATGAGCCTGAGGCCGATCGATACGGCAATCAGTGCGATCGAGAGCGTCGTGATGAGTTCGAGCGCGAAGGAGGAGACGAAGGCGAGGCGCAGGACGGCGAGTGATGCTTCGGAAAAGGAGCGGCTGCTTGCCCTTAGATGTGCACCTTCAGATTCCGTGCGGCGAAAGAGCTTCAAGGTCATCGCCGCGCGGATCATCTCGCCGAAGCCCGCGGTCAGAGCCTCCATCTTCGACCACTGGCGCTCGCTCGCGCGGCGCGTCGCCTTGCCGATAAGCATGAGCAAGAAGGGCGCGATGGGGAGCGTCGCAAAAAAGAGCAATGCCGAGAGCGGATCGAAGACGGCGCTGACTGCGAGGATGAAGGGCACGAGCACGGCGAACGATATGGCCGTCGGAACGACGGTATGAAACCACGGCTCGAGTGCATCCACGCGTTCTAACGCCAGGGTCAGGACGCCGTGCGTATCGCGCCCCTCGGCAAGAAGCGCACGATGCAGCGTCTTGCGGCAGAAGAGGCGCATGTGCTCGGACAGACGGTCTTCCATGCTGCTTTTGGGCAGACGCAGGAGAGCCGCGCCCAGGACGCACAAAAACAGCACCAGAAAATCTGATGCTGTTTCGTGCATTCCCGCGCCATGAAGGAAGACCTTGTTGACGACGGAAGCCGTCTGCCATGCCGCGGCGATGACGAAGACGCCCGAGAGCGCTTCGAGCAAGGCGCGGCAGAGGACGATATGCTTTTGTTCCTTGAGCGTGAGGAAGAGCAGACTGTTCTTCATGTGCTGCTCAATAGCCGTGGTGGTTGGCGTCGGCAGCCGTCACGCGCTTGCGGAAGATATAGTACGTCCAGATCTGATAGCAGAGTATGATCGGGACGAGGCAGCCGGCAGCGATCGTCATGATCGACAGCGTGTAGGGCGTCGAGGACGCATTGTAGATCGTCAGGCTGTACTCGGGCGAAAGGCTCGACACCATGAGGCGCGGGAAGAGCCCGAGGAAGAAGGCGACGACCGTCAGGGCGACGGCGAGGCCGCTGCAGACGAAGCCCTTCGTCGAGGCCTTGTTGATCACATTCGCATAGGAAGCGAGGAAGACGACGGCGGCGAGGACGAGAGCGCCCGCAGCGAAGGGATTCGCGTAGAGGTCGGTATAGACGTAGGTGAGTCCCATGCACAAGACGAAGAAGACGACGGCGAGAGCGCCGGCCTTTTTCGCCACGTCCTGCACGCGCATGATGAGGTGGCGGTCGGCGAGGCGCATCGTCAAAAATGCCGCACCGTGGAAGGCGAAGACGAAGACGAAGGCGAGGCCGCCGACGATGGAATAGGGCGAGAGCAGACCGAAGAAGCCGCCCGTGTACGTCATGTTCGCGTCGATGGCAAGGCCTGCGATGAGGTCGGTCACGGCGACGCCCCAGAGGAAGGCGGGAACGACGCTGCCGAAGACGATGCACTTGTCCCAGCCGCTGCGCCAGACGGCGGAGTCCTTGTGTCCGCGCAGTTCAAAAGCGACGCCGCGCAGGATGAGCGCGACGAGCATCAAGAAGAGCGCGAGGTAGAACGTGCTGAACATCGTCGCGTAAAGGTGCGGGAAGGCCGCGAAGCTCGCGCCGCCCGCCGTGATCATCCACACTTCGTTTCCGTCCCATACAGGCAGGATCGTGCGCAGCGTGATGCGGCGCTCCTCGTCGGTCTTGCCGACGAAGGGCAGCAGCATGCCGACGCCGTAGTCGAAGCCCTCAAGGAAGAAGAAGCCCGTGAAGAGCACGACGATCAGGACAAACCATAAGATGTTCAAATCCATTATGCTGCACTCCTTTCCGGCGAAGGACTGGTCTTGATGAAGCGGATCGCAACGCCGAGGGCGAAGACGATGAGCACGAGATAGATGAGCGTGAAGCCGATGATCGTCAGCCATATATCCGTTGTGGTGAGGTTCGGGGAGACGGCGTCGACCGTCTTCTGCAGGCCGACGACGATCCAAGGCTGACGTCCCGATTCGGTGACGAACCAGCCGACGGAGTTGGCGATGAAGGGAAGCGGCAGACTGTAGAGCAGCACCTTGAGCATGCAGCGCTTGTCTGCGAGCTTGCCGCGCATCGCGAGGAGGAGCGCTGCGCCCGTGATGAGAATCATGAGGCCGCCCGCGCCGACCATGATGCGGAACGCCCAGAAGAGCGCCGTGACGTTCGGCACGTAGTTGTCCGAGCCGTACATTTGGACGGCTTCTTCCTGCAGGTCGCGGATGCCCTTGATTTCGCCGGCAGGCTTATTGTAGACCATGAAAGAGAACATAGCGGGAATCGTGATCTCGAAGTCGTTCTGCATCTTGTCCTCGTTGATGATGGCGAAGGCGGCGAACGGCGCGGGATCTTCCGTCTCCCACAGAGCCTCCATGGCGGCGAGCTTCATGGGCTGGACTTCCTTCAGGTACTGGGCGTGCATGTGGCCGGCGCCCGCGACGCCAAGAAGGCCGATGAGCGTGAAGGCGAGGATGCCCTTCATGGCTTTCTGGAAGAGGTCGGCGGCAGGGCCTCCCTGAAGGATCTTATAGGCGGTGATCGCTGCGAGCAGGACGCCCGCCGTCGACATGCCCGCGAAGAACGTATGCGTGATCTCGCCGATGACGTAGTGATTCGAGAGGAGAGCGCCGAAGTCCGTCATGACGGCGCGGCCGCCTTCGATGGCATAGCCCGTCGGATGCTGCATGAAGGAGTTGGCGACGATGATCCAGAGCGCCGAGAGGTTGCCGCCGATGGCGACGAGCCACATCGTCACGCAGTGAAGTTTCGGTGACAATTTATCCCAGCCGAAGATCCAGATGCCGAGGAACGTCGACTCAAGGAAGAAGGCGGAGAGTGCCTCCAAGGCGAGCGGCGCACCGAAGATGTCGCCCATGAAGCGCGCGTACTCCGACCAGTTCATGCCGAAGTGGAACTCCTGTACGATGCCCGTGACGACACCCATGGCGAAGTTGATGAGGAAGACCGTGCTGAAGAATTGCAGCAGCTTGCGGCTTTCCTTCTTCCACTGTGCGTCCTTCGTGCGGACATGACAGGTTTCGAGAAGTGCCAGGAAGAATGTCAGCCCCAGCGTCAGCGGGACGAAGAGAAAATGATACGTCGAGGTGATGGCAAACTGCCATTGCGATAGGACAGCCGTGCTCATAAAATAATACCCCTTCCTTTCAGAAAATAATTATTTTTTATGCGTCCATTATAAAACAAGGGACAGCAAAAAACAAGGCATAAGTTTATCGGTGAATTTGAATCTTTGGATAAGGAAATCGCCGTAATTTTTTAAGGGATTTCAGGCAAATTCAGCGTTTCTTTGAAATTGTTGAAGAAAGCCGCCCCCGTGAAGAGGCTATATTCGCATGTTTCGTGCTCCTTGAAGCTCAGTAGTCGAGCGTGTGCGGTGCGAATTTGAAGCCCTTGAGTCCGAGCGGCACGAGCGTCGCTGCGACGATGCCCGCGAGCATGGAGAGGACGGAGAGCAGCGGCAAAAAGCGCAGGTCGCCGAGGAAGAAGAGCGAGGCATGCAGCAGGACGGCCGCCAGGACGGCGGCGAGGAAGGCGAGAGAAAGCGCGAGGCGCACGGTGCGGACGGTCTTCCTTGAAAGCGTGATGAGCTGGGGAATGTGCGAGGGATCTCCTGAGGCGATGAGGATGTCAGGCGCGATCTCGCTCTCGCTCGTCTGCATGGCGAGCACGACGTCAGCCATCGAGGCTGCCTCCGCGTCCTCCTTCTTGGCGGCGAGCAGGGCGACGGAGTGACCGTGCGCCTGAAGCATCTGCACCTCCTTCGCCTTGTCGGCGGGCGCAAGATCGGCGCGGTAGACGGAGATGCCGGCATCCTTCGCCGTGCGCTTTGCCGCAGTGCGGCAGTCGCCCGTCATCATGACGGTCTGGACGCCCAGAGATTCCAGCAGGCGGATTGTGCGCGGCATGTCGCTTCGCGCCTCGTCAGAGAACACGAGGAGGCCCTTGGCGATCTTGCCCGTGGCGAGATAGATGACGATCTTGCCGCGCGAGGCGAATTGGTCGCCCTGCGTCAAGAGGGAATTGCTGATCTGGACGCCCTCTTCTTCGAGCCATTCGCGCTTGCCGAGGCGCACGGCTCTGCCGTTGATCAGCGCCTCGACGCCTTTGCCGGGGATGCTGCTCGTCGCCGAAACGCGCATGAGGTGAGCGCCCCGACTGACAGCGCTGGCGACGAGGACGCGTGCGAGCGGATGGGAGACGCCGTTTTCCGCGCTCGCGGCGAGTCCCAGGATCGCACTGTCGGAAAGCCCCTCGCCGACGATGGTCGCGAGGAACGGCCTGCCTTCGGTGATGCCGCCGCTCTTCGAGAGCGCGATGGCGCTGATGTGCTTGAGCGTGCCGAAAACGCCGGCGTTCTTCACGAAGATCTTCTGTGCGCGGCACTTTTTCAGCGCTTCGGGCAGGGCGAACGAGGAGGCAAAGAAGAGTGCGGCAGGGCAAGCGAAGAAGAGCACGGAGAAAAAGAAGATCGCCGTCTGCAGAAGATCGAGTCCCATGGTCTGCCAGAGGGCAGCATCGGCGATGGCGAGCAGCAGACCGAAGGCGAGAAAGCGCAGGGCGGCATTGTCCGTGACGGCGAGCAGCGGCGTGTGCTCGGGCGTCTTCGCCGCTTCCTCCTGCCTGGGCGCGTCGCTTGCGGCAGGCTCATCTTCCTCTTCCTCTGCGGGCAGCGCCTCGCCTCGCGCACGTCTCGCTTCCCGCTCGGCGAGGCGGCGCTCCTCGGCGCGCAGAGCTTCGAGTTCGCGGTAGCGCGCCTCGGACTCCTTCTTTCGACGTTCCTCCTCCTCGCGCCTCTGGCGCTCGGCTTCATGCTCCGCCATCATCTCCTCTGCGCCTGGCGGCACGACGCCCTCGTCCTCGTCGAGCGAGAGCTTCCGTGCGGCGAGGCGCACTTCGAGGTATTTGCCGCCGAGCGTGAAGGTCAGGAAGAGGCCGAGCGGCGTGAAGAGAAGCTGGTGAAAGAGCGCTTCTCCCGTCAGCATCATCTGCACCATGAGGAGGAGGCTCGCGATGACGGCGGAGATGGCGCTGACGGCGATGAGTGAATCGGCGCACGGCGATTTGAAGAGCAGGCGGACGCCGCGCACGAGGATGGATTTGCACGCGAGCAGCATGGCGAGCGCGAGGGAGAGCTCGATTCCTGCAAAGAGGAGCGGCGCCTCCTCGGGAGAGAGCGGCCCTAGGTCTATGCCAAATGTGGAGGCTGCGAGCAGTCCCGGCGAAAAGGCGAATGCCAGAAGCGTCAGGGGCAGGACGATGAGGAGGGAGGAGCGCACGTCCTTTTTGATGCGTTCCGCCTCCTCTGGTGCTGCAGACTTTTCATCCATAATAAAATTCCCTCTTTTCCAAGGTGTAATAAAATAGAATTCACATTATCTAATTCGCCTTTTGCTGGTTAATTCCTACCAAATTTTTTCTAAGGCTTGCTGTAAAGAGAAAAAATTGATAGAATTTATGGCGGTATATGAGGGAAGGATGGTGCATTTCTTTTGCTGAAGCTTTTGGCGCGGGCGAAGATCAATCTGACGCTCGATATCTTGGGGAAACGTCCCGACGGCTATCACGAGGTGGAGATGGTCATGCAGTCCGTCGCGCTCGCGGATGAGGTCGAGCTGGAAAAGACGGCGCAGGGCATTTCTTTGGAGATCGAAGGCGCGACGCTCGCTGCAGACGAGAGCAATCTCGCGTGGCGTGCGGCGGCGCTCTTTTTGCGCCGTTTTCCGTCGGCGGGCGGCATAGCGATCCGCTTGAAAAAGACGATTCCGATGGCGGCGGGACTCGCGGGCGGTTCTGCGGACGCTGCCGCCGTGCTCCTCGGGATGAACGATCTTTTTGAGAAGGGGCTGGATGAGGCGGCGCTTGCGGAGCTTGCAGCCGAGATCGGCTCTGACGTCCCCTTTTGTCTTGCGGGCGGTACGCAGCTGGCGACGGGGCGCGGCGAGATTCTGCGCCGCCTTGCCGATCTGCCGCCTTTTCCCGTCGTGCTGGCGAAGCCGCCCGTCGACGTTTCGACCGCCTGGGCGTACGGGCGCTACGATGCGCAGAAGGCGGTGCGGCACCCGGACACGGAGAAGATGCTCGCCGCCATCGGTGCGGGCGATCGCTTGCGCATTTGCCGGGAGTTGTGCAATGTGCTCGAAAGTGTTACCATAGAGGAGCATGAGGAGATCCGTCGTCTGAAGGAAAGGATGCTGGAGCAGGGCGCACTCGCTGCCATGATGTCCGGCTCAGGGCCGACGGTCTTCGCACTGATGGAAAGCGAGGGGGCGGCGCAGAATCTGACGAAGAGACTGCGCGAAGAGACGGATGCCGCCGTCTTTTGCACAAAGACGCAGGGGGCGCAGATGTTCTGAAGCGCCGTACCTGTGCAGGGGGAAAAACGATGGGACAGGAAATGAAGCTCGCACCGATCCGCCTCGACAGCTACCAGCCTCTGCGCGAGGTGGTTGCTGAGGCTCTGCGCGATGCGATCAAGAGCGGCACGCTTGCGCCAGGACAGAGGCTCATGGAGATCCAGCTCGCCGAAGAACTCGGCGTCAGCCGCACGCCCGTGCGCGAGGCGATCCGAAAGCTCGAACTCGAAGGCTACGTCGTCATGATGCCTCGGCGCGGCACCTACGTCGCGAACCTTTCCATCCGCGACGTCAACGATGTCTTCGAGATCCGCACGGCGCTCGATTCGCTCGCCTGCGCCCTTGCGGCAGAGCGCATCACGGAGAATGAGCTGGAAAGCCTGCAGCGTCTCCTCGTCGCCATCGGCGGACAGATCGAGGCGGGCGACATGGAAAAGATCGTGGAAACGGACATGCGCTTTCACGACCTCCTCTATCAGGCGAGCCGCAACACGCGTCTCGTCGGCATCATCTCGAACCTGCGCGAGCAGCTCACGCGCTTTCGTTCCGCCTCGATGTCGTTTCCGGGTCGTCTCAAGGAGACGCTTGAGGAGCATAGAGAGATCGTCGACGCCATCGCCCAGGGCGACGTGCAGGGCGCGAAGCAGGCGGCGGAAGCCCATATGGAAAAGGCGGAGCGTACGCTTCTTCTGAGCATGGAGGCGGCGAAGAATGCCGGCATCTAAAAGATGGCGGGAAAGGATGCGTCCAGAACTTTGCAGGGATTGGCTGCGGAGTTTCCTGAGAACGATGCTGAGGAAATGTCTTTGAGCAATGGAGGCTGAACGAATGGCAGATCTGACAACAGTCATATTGGCGGCGGGCAAGGGGACGCGCATGAAGTCGTCTTTGCCGAAGGTGCTGCACAAGGCGGGCGGCAAGGCGATGCTCGCCCATGTGCTCGCGGCCGCGAAGGAGGCGGGCGCCGTGCGCAATATCGTCGTCGTGGGATTCGGCGGCGAGACGGTGGAAAAGGCGCTTGCGGGCGAGGCGGATTTCGTCACGCAGGAAGAGCAGCTCGGCACGGGGCATGCCGTCCTGCAGGCGGAACCGCTGCTGCACGAGGAAAAGGGCACGGTTCTCGTGCTCTGCGGCGACACGCCGCTCCTGACGGGGAAGCTCCTCAAGAAGCTCGCGAAAGAGCACGCGGCGTCGGGCGCGAAGGCGACCGTTCTGACCGCGGTCATGCCCGATGCAACGGGATATGGCCGCATCATCCGCGCCGCAGACGGCACGGTGGAAAGGATCGTCGAGCACAAGGACGCGACGGAGGAGGAGCGCAATGTGCGCGAGGTCAATTCGGGCATCTATTGCTTTGAAGCGCCCGACCTTTTCGCCGCCCTGCACGAGGTCAAAAATGACAATGCACAGGGCGAGTACTATCTGCCCGACGTGCTCGAAATCCTCCGAAAGAAGGGCGAGAAAATCTTCGCCGCCACGGCCGACGACTACGAGGAAACGCTCGGTGTCAACTCGCGCGCCCAGCTCGCCGCCTCGGAGAAGATCCTGCGCCGCCGCAAGAATGAGGCGCTGATGGCAGAGGGCGTGACACTCATGGATCCCGATACGACCTACGTCGACGTCGATGTCATCGTCGGCCGCGACACCGTTCTCTATCCGGGCACGTGGCTTGAGGGTGCGACGGTCATCGGCGAGGGCTGCGAGATCGGCCCGAATTCGCGCTTTCAGGACGTGAAGGTTGGCGCGCATGTCACGGCGCATTTCTGCTATGCGCATGAATGCGAAATCGCCGACGGTGCGACGCTCGGCCCGTACGTTCATCTTCGCCCCGCGACGAAAATCGCCGCGCACGTCAAGATCGGCAATTTCGTCGAGGTCAAGAACTCCGTCGTCGGCGAGGGGACGAAGCTGCCGCATCTCTCGTACATCGGCGATTCCGACATCGGTGCGGGCGTCAACATGGGCTGCGGCACGATCACGGTCAATTACGACGGCAGGCAGAAGTTCCGCACGAAAGTCGGCGACGGCGCTTTCGTCGGCTGCAACTCGAACCTCGTCGCACCCGTCAGCGTCGGCGACGGCGCCTACATCGGCGCAGGGTCGACGATCACGAAGGACATCCCCGCAGGCGATCTCGCCATCGCGCGCGCCCACCAGAAGAATATCACGGGCTGGGCGGACAAGCGCAAAGAAGAAATGGAGGCTACTGGAAAATGACGAACCTTGACAACCTATGCATCATGACGGGCAACGCCAACCCCGAGCTCGCGAAGAAGATCGCATCGCATATCGGCGTGCCGCTGTGTGATGCATACGTCGGTCATTTCAACAACGGCGAGACGCAGGTGATGATCAGCGAGAGCATTCGCGGCAAGGACATCTTTATCATTCAACCGACCTCGCAGCCGGTCAACGACAATCTCATGGAGCTTCTCATCATGACGGACGCCTGCAAGAGGGCGTCGGCGCACAGCATCACGGCCGTCGTGCCGTACTACGCCTACGCGCGTCAGGATCGCAAGACGCGCGGGCGCGAGCCGATCTCGGCGAAGCTCGTCGCGAACCTCATGGAGACGGCGGGCGTCTCGCGCGTCGTGACGGTCGATCTGCATGCAGGTCAGATCCAGGGGTTCTTCGACATTCCCGTCGATCATCTCGGAGCGGCTCCCGTCCTCGCCGCGTATCTGAAGGAGCACAATCTCGAAAATGCCGTCGTCGTCTCACCCGATCTCGGCGGCGTCACGCGCACGCGAAATCTTGCTGACCGCCTGCACGCACCGATCGCCATCATCGAGAAGCGCCGCCCGCAGCCGGGCGTGGCGGAGGTCATGAACCTCATCGGCGACGTCGAGGGCAAGACGGCAATCCTCATCGACGACATCGTCGACACGGCAGGCTCTCTTTGCGAGGGGGCGAAGGCACTTGCAAAGCTTGGTGCAAAAGAAGTCTACGCCGCCTGTTCCCATGCGATCCTGACCGATCCTGCCATCGAGCGCATCAACGCGTCGGTGCTCAAGCAGCTGATTGTCACGGACACGATTCCTTTGGGCGACAAGAAGTCAGACAAGATCGTCGTGCTCTCGATGGCGGACGCTATCGGCGACGTGCTCATCAGCATACAGGAGCATCGTTCGGTCAGTCACCTGTTTCGCTGATGGAGAGCGTCATGGAGGTCAAGGCATACCATCGTGTGAATTTCTACGATACGGACGCCATGGGCGTCGTGCATCATGCGAACTACATTCGTTGGTTCGAGATCGGCAGGGTCGAGTTCCTGCGCGCGCTCGGCATCACATTGGGCGATCTGATGGAGGCGGGCTACGTCTTTCCGCTGACCGATGTCAGCGCAAAATTCGTCGCCTCAGGCAAGTTCGACGATGAACTCGCCATCGTCACGCGCCCGACGGCGCTGACAAAGGTCAAGATGGCGTTCGACTACGAAGTGCGGCGCGTGGCGGACGACGCATTGCTCGTCCTCGGTCATACGCAGAACGTCTTCACGAGCCGAGAGACGGGGCGCATCACGAAACTGCCTGCAGAGTTTTATGAAAAGCTTCATGCCGCGCTTTCGGAGGATGCGCCGACGGGTGCAGAAAATCTCTGAACGTTCGCCAGGAAGCTTTGGGAGGTCTTGAAAGTTGTATATTGCAATCGGTGTTGTTCTCGCTGCGATTTTTCTTTGCATCATCGTGGTGAAACTCTTCTTTGTCAAGGAGGGTACGGAAGAGGTCGTCGTGAAGCTTACGGAGCGCACGCCCCTCGAAGTAACGGCGCAGGATGAAAAAAGCGTGACGCTCGTCACGAAGCTGGAGTTCGCCAATGTCGGCAAGCAGGTCGGCACGATCATGGACGCCCTTGTGCGTCCGCTCGTGCCCTACGAACAGTACGACGGGCTTGAAGTGCGCGGCAGAGCCGAGCGAGAGGGCGCACCGCGCGAGGATGATTACTTCGAGGCGGTGCTCATCGAAGCGGGTAAAAGCATCTTCGTCAAAGCGTATGTGACGCTTACGGCGCGAAAGGGCAGGAGCATCAAGGAGGCGGTCGCGCACATGGCCGATTTCTCGGCGGATCTCATCTACCAGGAGACGGGCAGACGGCCGTGGCGTTATTCGAAGGTGACGATTCCCGTGCGTGCGGCGGAGGTCGCCGCGCTCGTCGGCGTGACTTTGGCGGACGATTGAGGAGGGGCGAACATGAAAGAGAAAGTAGAGATTCTGCCCGTTCCTACGCGCATTCTGACGGACAGGGATGACATCATCGACTGCGTGGAGAGGTATACGCGCGGCAAGATCGGCGAGGATGACGTGATTTCTGTGGCAGAGAGCGTCGTCGCCATCACGCAGGGACGCATCGTGCGTCCCGAGGATCTGAAGATCTCGTGGCTCGCGCAGTTCTGCTGCCGCTTCATCCCGGATGTCGGCAGCCTCGCGAGTCCGCACGGCATGCAGTCCTTGATGAACGTCGAGGGCAAGTGGCGCGTCGCCGCCGCGCTCTTCGCGGGATCTTTGGGAAAGATCGTGGGAAAGAGCGGCCTTTTTTATAAATGGGGCGGCGAGCAGACGGCGCTCATCGACGATGTGACGGGCACGATGCCGCCTTTTGACAAGCACATCGTCTACGGGCCGCGCGATCCGGAGGATGTCGTCGCGCGTCTCAAAGAGAGGCTCGGCTGCTTCGGCGCCGTCATCGCCGATGTCAACGATCTCAAGCGCTCGCGCATCGTCGGCGTGACAGACGGCACGAAGGGCGAGCTCGTCGCGAAGCTCCTCATTGACAACCCGTTCGGCAACGCTTCGCAGAAGACGCCGATCTGCATCATAAAGAACTTCCGGCAATATCAGGAGGGATAAAGAGGGGCAGGGCTTGGCGCCCTGCCCTTTTCCCGTGAGAGGAGAGGAACATGCGCTATGCAGAGAATACGCGGACGTGCCGCTGACGCGCTGCGTCCCCTGAAGATCACGCGAGGCTTCCAAAAGGGGCCGGCGGGTTCGGTGCTCATCGAGATGGGACGCACGCGCGTCATCTGCGCTGCGTCCGTCGAAGATCGCGTGCCGTACTTTCTGCGCGGCACGGGCACGGGCTGGATCAAGGCAGAGTACGCGCTCTTGCCGAGTGCGACTTCGACGCGCACGCCACGCGAGGCCTGCCAAGGCCGCCAGTCGGGGCGCACGCAGGAGATCCAGCGTCTCATCGGCCGCTCGCTGCGCTCCGTCGTTGATCTTGCAGCGCTCGGCGAGCGCACGATCGCCTTGGATTGTGACGTCATCGAGGCGGACGGCGGCACGCGTACGGCGGCGATCACGGGCGCTTTCGTCGCGCTCGTAGAGGCGTGCGCGAGTTTCTATGAGAAGGGTAAGGCGTTCCCTGTGAAAGATTTCCTCGCGGCGGTCAGCGTCGGTCTCGCGAAGGACGGCGAACCGATCCTCGACCTTTGCTACGAGGAAGACAGCACGGCGCTCGTCGATATGAACGTCGTGATGACGGGCGCTTATGACTTCGTTGAGGTGCAGGGCACGGGCGAGGGGCGGCCCTTCTCACGCAAGGAGATGGAGGCGCTCCTCGCGCTGGCGGAAAAGGGCATCGACGAATTGATAGCAAGAGAAAAGGACGCGCTTGGCGGCGAGCTCGTCTGGAAAGTGGGGCGAATCGGATGAAGAAGATCGTAGTCGCTACGAAGAATGAGGGCAAGGTGAAGGAAATCCTTGCAGCTTTTCAAAAGCTCCCCGTGGAGCTTTTGACCCTCAAGGATTTTGGGGAGCTTCCCGATGCTGTTGAGGATGCTTCGACCTTCGAGGGGAACGCGCGCATCAAGGCGCGTTTTTATGCAGAAAGGACGGGATGCGCGTGCCTTGCTGACGACTCGGGACTGGAAGTCGAAGTCTTGGGCGGTGCACCGGGCGTTCACTCGGCGCGTTACTCGGGGCGGCACGATGATGCGGCGAACAACGAGAAGCTCGTGGCAGAGCTTCAAAATAGGGGGGCTGTCGAATCTGCTGCCGCTTTTCGCTGCGTGCTCGTCCTGCACGACACGGACGGCACGGAACTCATCTCTGAAGGGACGTGTGTCGGACGCGTGCGCCAAGAGCCGCGCGGTGCGGGCGGCTTCGGCTATGACCCGTATTTCTATCTCGCGAGCGGCAAGTCGCTGGCGGAACTGACGGTTTCTGAAAAGCAGGCGGTCAGCCATCGCGGCGCAGCGCTTCGTCTCATGGCGGCGCAGATGAAGGAGCATCTCACATGAAGATCGGCATTATGAGCGACAGCCACGGCGACCGCCGCGCGATCGATCACGCTGTGGAACGTGCGGGCAAGGTCGACCTCTGGCTTCATGCGGGAGACTGCGTTCCCGATGCGGCGTACCTCGCGCTCGTCTCGGCGGTGCGCGTGGAAAACGTCGCGGGCAACACGGACTGGCCCGACGGCAAGACGCCCGACGAGATCGTTGTCGAAGCGGCAGGACACCGCATCTTTCTCACGCACGGTCACATCTACGGCGTGCGTTCGACGCTTGAAATGCTGGTGACAGCGGCGAAGGAGGCGCAGGCGGACATTGCCGTCTACGGTCATACGCATGTGGCGCAGGAGGTCACGGGAGATGTTCATGTCCTCAACCCCGGAAGCGTGGCGCGTCCGCGCGATGAGGCGCGTCCTTCCTTCATGCTCGCCGAGCTTGAGACGGGGAAGCCGCCGCAGGTCGAACTCATCCGCTTGGGAAGAGCTTGACGGCAGAGGGCTTGCTGGCAAGTGCACGAAAGGAATATTGGAAGGGAATTCCGGTCACTTTTTCGCCGGTTTTCGGCATGCAAAAAAGCGAACGGGATTCATCTTTTTCTCTGCAGAAACTCAAGAAACACAAGGGTTTCGGTGTTGAATGTGCGATGAAAATATGATATGATGAAGCTATGTGAGTATTACAATTTCTTATGGGAGGGTTTATCTTGCGTACAATCGAAGCGAAACAGATTACGGAAGCCGTTGCCGAGATGTGCAAAGAGGCTGCCTACTATCTGCCGGACGACGTCTACGAGGCTTTGAAGCGCGGACGCGAGGCAGAGGAGTCGCCGGTAGGGCGCGACGTGCTCGACCAGATCATCCGCAATGCGGAGATCGCCAAGGCCGAGGATCGCCCCATCTGTCAGGACACCGGCATGACGATCGTCTTCCTTGAGATCGGTCAGGATCTGCACATCGCAGGCGGCGATCTCGAAGAGGCGGTCAATGCCGGTGTCGCCAAGGGCTATACGGAAGGGTATCTGAGGAAGTCCGTCGTCGCCGAGCCGCTGTTCAACCGCAAGAACACGCAAAACAATACGCCTGCCGTCATCTACACGCGCATCGTGCCGGGCGACAAGCTCAAGATCACGGTCGGACCCAAGGGCTTCGGCAGCGAGAACAAGTCGGGCGTCAAGATGCTCGTTCCTGCGGATGGCGTCGAAGGCGTCAAGAAGGCCGTGCTCGACATCATCCTGCACGCAAGCTGCAATCCCTGTCCTCCCATGGTTGTCGGCGTCGGCATCGGCGGCACGATGGACCGCGCCGCTTACTACTCGAAGAAGGCGCTCGTGCGCTCCATCAACGAGCGCAACCCCATGCCCGAGTACGCGAAGCTCGAAGGCGAGCTTCTTGAGATGATCAACAAGACGGGCATCGGCCCTCAGCTAGGCGGCTCCGTATCGGCTCTCGCCGTCAACATCGAATGGGGCCCGACGCACATCGCGGGACTGCCCGTGGCCGTCACGATCTGCTGTCATGCGATGCGCCACAAGGATCGCGTCCTTTAATTGCTCGGGATGGGAGGATAAGAAAAATGGCTGAAAAGATTCGTATCGAAACACCGTTTACCGTGGAGCAGTCCAAGAAGCTCAAGGCGGGCGACAGCGTGCTCATCACAGGCACGATCATCAGCGCACGCGATGCGGCGCACAAGGTCATGTGCGAAGCTCTGGCACGCGGCGAGAAGCTCCCCGTGGACTGGAAGAATGAAATCGTCTACTACCTCGGACCTACGCCTGCGAAGCCCGGCGATCCTATCGGCTCGTGCGGCCCGACGACTGCCGGCCGCATGGACGCCTACACGCCGACGATGCTTGAACAGGGCATCACGGGCATGATCGGAAAGGGATCGCGTGACCCGAAGGTCATCGAGTCGATGAAGAAGAACGGCGTGACATACTTCGTCGCCGTCGGCGGCGCGGCGGCTCTGATCGCCAAGTCCGTCAAGAAGTACGAAGTGCTCGCCTATCCGGAACTCGGCCCGGAGGCTGTGGCTCGTCTGACCGTTGTCGACTTTCCGGCGATCGTCGGCATCGACTGCGAGGGGAATAACTTCTACGAGATTGGCCAGGCGCCGTATCGTAAGTTATAGAAAGCGCCTGTTTGGCGCTTTCATGGGAGGCGCTGAACTTATCGGCGCTTCCTGTAATCCGCCCCCGCACGATGCGGGGCGCAAAGAATTTATAGGAGGTATAGAATGATTAACACAACTTTTTACGCCCGCCGCCTGCATTCCCTGGTCGGCTTGCTGGCACTCGGAGGATTCCTCATGGAGCACATCCTCACTAATGCTTCGGCTCTGGGCGGTGCTGAAGCCCTGAATGGCAAGCTCGCCATGATGGAGCTGATTCCGAAACCAATCTTCCTCGGACTTGAGGTCGGCGCCGTCGCCATCCCGTTCCTCTTCCATGCGATCTATGGCATCTACATCTGCATGCAGGCGAAGAACAACCCGACGAAGTATGGCTACCTCAACAACTGGAATTTTGCTTTCCAGCGCTGGACGGCATGGTTCCTGCTCGTCTTCCTCGTATGGCACGTCGGTTACTTGCGCTGCTACGTCAAGGGTGTCCTCGGCACGCCGATCACCTATGAACTGATCCAGAGCTACGTCACGGGCAGCCCGGTCGTCTTCGTCCTCTACCTCATCGGCATGCTCGCAGCGATCTTCCATTTCACGAACGGCATTACGACCTTCCTCATGACGTGGGGCGTCGTCAAGGGGCCTCGCGCCCAGAAGACGGCGGGGCTTCTCTCCATGTTGCTCTGCGTGGCTCTGAGCCTCGTGACGATTGCCTTCATGGTGAGCTACTTCGTTCCCATGCATTGATCGATTGATTGTGATGTATAGATAAGGAGAGAACCTACATGGCTGAAAAGAAAAAAATCATTATTGTAGGCGGCGGTCTCTCGGGTCTCATGGCGACCATCAAGGTCTGTGAGCTCGGCGGCGAAGTCGACCTGTTTTCCTACTGCCCCGTAAAGCGCTCCCACTCGCTGTGTGCGCAGGGCGGCATCAACGCCTGCATGGACACGAAAGGCGAGCATGACAGCGTTTACGAACATTTCGATGATACGGTCTACGGCGGCGACTTCCTTGCCGATCAGGTTGCGGTCAAGGGCATGGTCGAGGCGGCGCCGAAGCTCATCAAGATGTTCGACCGCATGGGCGTTCCCTTCACACGCACGCCTGAAGGCAACCTCGACCTCCGCAATTTCGGTGGTCAGAAGAACAAGCGCACCTGTTTCGCCGGCTCGACGACAGGTCAGCAGCTCCTCTATGCACTCGACGAGCAGGTTCGCCGCTGGGAGGTCAAGGGTGGCGTCAAGAAGTATGAGTTCTGGGAATTTATCCGCATCATCAAGAACAAGGACGGCATCTGCCGCGGCATCGTCGCGCAGAACATGAACTCGATGGAGATCAAGTCGTTCCCCGCCGACGTCGTCATCCTTGCGACGGGCGGCCCCGGCCAGGTGTTTGGCCGTTGCACGGCTTCGACGATCTGCAACGGCTCGGCCGTTTCCGCTGTCTACCAGCAGGGTGCACACATCGGCAACCCCGAGTTCATCCAGATTCATCCGACAGCGATTCCGGGTTCCGACAAGAACCGCCTGATGAGCGAGGCGTGCCGCGGCGAAGGCGGACGCGTCTGGGTCTATCGCGACGGCAAGCCCTGGTACTTCCTTGAGGACATGTATCCGGCATATGGCAACCTCGTGCCGCGTGACGTCGCGTCGCGTGCTATCTTCAAGGTCTGCGTGCACATGGGTCTGGGCATCAACGGCGAGAACCGCGTCTACCTCGACCTCTCGCATATCGATCCGCATTACCTGGAGCACAAGCTCGGCGGTATCCTCGAAATCTACATGGACTTCGTCGGAAAAGATCCGCGCAAGGTGCCGATGGAGATCTTCCCGTCCGTCCACTATTCGATGGGCGGCATCTGGGTCGACCGCCTGCACCACACGAATATCAAGGGACTCATGGCCTCGGGCGAGTGCGACTACCAGTATCACGGCGCGAACCGCCTCGGTGCGAACTCGCTCCTTTCCGCTGCTTACTCCGGCACAGTCTCCGGTCCTGAAGCCATGCGCATGGCGAAGTCCGGCGAGCTTGGCGACGCCCTCACACAGGCGGAGCTTGACAAGGCGCGTCAGGAAGTCGTTGACCAGTTCGAAGGCATCCTCAAGATGGACGGTCCTGAGAACGCGCACAAACTCCACCACGAGCTTGGCGACCTCATGTACAAATATGTTTCCATCGAGCGCGACAACAACGGCCTCGACCAGTGCCTCGTGGAGCTCAAGGAAATCCTCAAGCGTTGGGACAACATCGGCTTGACGGATCGCGGTCATTGGGCGAACCAGGAAGCCATGTTCGTGCGCCAGCTGCGCAATATGATCCTCTACGCGATGTGCATCACGAAGGCGGCTCGCTGCCGCGACGAGAGCCGCGGCGCTCATGCCAAGATCGCCCTCGACGCGAACGGCAAGCGCATGATGGACGGCGACGAGCTCGTCTTCATGCCGCGTGACGACAAGAACTTCATGCGCATCTCCATCGTCGACTACGACCCGAAGACGGAAGAGCCGATCGTCAGCTACGACGAGTTCGATCATTCGCTCATCAAGCCGCGTGCGCGTAACTACGCGGTAGCGAAGAAAGAGTAAGAGGAGGAGATAGCAAATGGCAGAACAGAAGAAAGTAAGATTCATCATAGAGCGCCAGGATGGCCCTGACGCCAGCCCCTACAAGCAGGAATTCGATGTCGACTATCGTCCCGGCCTCAACGTCGTCGCGGCTCTGATGGAGATCCAGAAGAACCCTGTGACGGTCGACGGCAAGACGGTCGCACCCGTCAACTGGGAGTGCAACTGCCTGGAGAAGGTCTGCGGCGCCTGCATGATGGTCATCAAC
Organism: Selenomonas sp. CM52; assembly: GCF_000292955.1. Taxonomy (NCBI): domain Bacteria; kingdom Bacillati; phylum Bacillota; class Negativicutes; order Selenomonadales; family Selenomonadaceae; genus Selenomonas; species Selenomonas sp. CM52. Next base: position 3,481 of record NZ_ALNM01000018.1, on the reverse strand, counting down.
GGCAAGGCGCGTCAGGCCTGCTGCTCGCTCGTCGACGAGCTTGAGCAGCCGATCACGCTCGCGCCGGCACGCACCTTCCCCGTGATCCGCGACCTCCTCATCGATCGTTCCGTCATGTTCGAGAGCCTGAAGCGCATCCATGGCTGGATCGAGATCGACGGCTCGTGGGACAACCCCGATGCTCCGCTGCAGAATCCTTACACGGCGGAGACGACGTATGAGATTTCGCACTGCATGACGTGCGGCTGCTGCCTTGAGGCGTGCCCGAACGTCGGCCCGCAGTCCGACTTCATCGGACCTGCGCCTACGGTGCAGACGCTGCTCTTCAACCTCCATCCGCTCGGAAAGTTCGATGAGCCGAAGCGCCTCGAAGCCCTCATGGGCAAGGGCGGCATCACGAGCTGCGGCAACAGCCAGAACTGTGAGAAAGCCTGCCCGAAGGAGATCAAGCTCACGAAGCACCTCGCACAGCTCAACCGCGACGTCAACAAGCAGGCGCTGAGGAATATCTTCAACAACTAAAAAAGGAACGGCGGCGAATTTTTCACCATCGTCCCAAGATAGAAGGAGCGCACTTCCCGATTTCCGGGGAGTGCGCTCTTGTCTTATGGAAGCATCATGGTTTTTCCCTAGAGAGAAACAGCTCATGCCTGCGGCACTGTCGTTGCCTGCGTCAAGACATCCTTGATGAATTGGTTCAAAGACACATCGTGCCTCGTCGCTTCCAGCGCCAGCTTTCGATGAAGATCGCTCGGGATTCGGATGTTGAAAGTGCCTTTGAATTCCTTATCGGGAGTCTTTTGAATCTTTTTGCAGACATCCAAATAATTGTCAATGCAATGATGGAAAGCATCTTTCAGTTCAGCGACGCTCGCGCCATGAAAATTCAGTGAGTCGTTGATGCCGAACACTTCGCCGATGAAGAGCGCGTCTTGTGCATCGAACGAGATTTTCGCATGGTAGCCTTTGTACTCCAACAGATTCATGATGAATCCTCCTTAAATTTCCTCGATGTCTTTCAAGAACGCAAGGACTTTCTTGATTTGATACCGATAAAGTTCCTTTCTGGGATGCGGGCCGTCAAACTGCAGGATGCGCTTGCTTGCCGTATGAAAATAACCGATGCCGGAGCCTCTTCCGCCTTGGAATTTTTCACAGCCGCATTTCTTCATCAAGGCGTCAAGCTCACGCACCGTGAAATTCGCGGGTGCGGGTTTCCTGCAGATCTTTTCAAGCAGTATATCTTTTGTAGGCATGGTTTCACCTCAAGGAGATTATAGCAGAATGGGGTGCTGTATGCAACTATGATTCAGTTGCTTTTGCTCGGTCATTTCTGAAAGGCTATGCGGGTTTGCGTCGAGCAATTAGCTAAAACGCGAGCGCAGGCATTCACGGGAAGCGGAAGGTTGAAATATTTCTTTCAGATTCCTTGACAAGCCCCCCATCGCTCTGTATAATACTACTTGTTGCCGACCTTACGGAAGGCGATGGATGGCCCGGTAGTTTAGTTGGTTAGAATGCCGCCCTGTCACGGCGGAGGTCAGGGGTTCAAGTCCCCTTCGGGTCGCCACTTCATGCGGAAGTAGCTCAGTGGTAGAGCACCACCTTGCCAAGGTGGGGGTCGCGAGTTCGAGCCTCGTTTTCCGCTCCATACGGCGACATAGCCAAGCGGTAAGGCAGGGGTCTGCAAAACCCTCATTCCCCAGTTCGATTCTGGGTGTCGCCTCCAAAACGATAGGCAAGACTGCTGCAGAGATTCTGCGGCAGTCTTTTTTTCAAATGACAACGGTGTGGGAGGATGTATTTTGTCGCAGGAAGAATTGAAGAAGGAAATAGAGAAAAGGCGCACGTTCGCCATCATTTCGCACCCGGACGCGGGCAAGACGACACTGACGGAGAAGCTTCTGCTCTACGGTGGGGCAATCCACCTCGCAGGATCGATCAAGTCGCGCAAGACGCAGCGCCATGCCGTGTCCGATTGGATGGAGATCGAGAAGCAGCGCGGTATTTCCGTCACGTCGAGCGTGCTGCAGTTCGACTACGCGGGCTGCCGCATCAACATCCTTGACACGCCCGGGCATCAGGATTTCAGCGAGGATACGTACCGCACGCTGATGGCGGTCGACAGCGCCGTCATGATTCTCGACGTGGCGAAGGGCGTCGAGGCGCAGACGAAGAAACTCTTCAAGGTTTGCCGCGAGCGCCATATTCCAATCTTCACCTTCGTCAACAAGCTCGACCGCTTTGGCAAGGCGCCGCTCGACCTCATGGCGGAGCTGGAAGATGTCTTGGGCATTCGCTCTTATCCGATGAATTGGCCGGTCGGTACGGACGGCAATTACAAAGGCGTCTATGACCGCGCGAAGCGCGAGGTCGAGCTTTTCGCTGCCGATATGAGCCACGGGCAGACAGAACGCGTCTCCGTCTGCGGCTCGATCGACGACGAGGCTTTTATGGCACAGCTGACAGAAGAGGAGCGCCGGACGCTCGCCGACGACATCGAGCTTCTCGATGCGGCGGGCGAGGACTTCGACCGCGAGAAGGTCGATCGTGGCGAATTGACGCCGACGTTCTTCGGTTCTGCCATGACGAATTTCGGCGTCAAGAATTTTCTGGAAGAGTATCTGCGACTCGCGCCTGCACCTGCGCCGCGCGCTTCGTCCGACGGCGTCATCGAGCCGACGGACGAGCGCTTCTCGGCTTTCGTATTCAAGATCCAGGCGAACATGAATCCCGCGCACCGCGATCGCCTCGCCTTCATTCGCATAGTGTCGGGCGCGTTCGAGCGCAACATGAGCGTCTGGCACGAAAAGAACGGCAAGCTGATCAAGCTCGCGCAGCCGCAGCAGTTCCTCGCGCAGGATCGGCAGATCATCGACGAGGCGTTTCCGGGCGACATCGTGGGGCTTTTTGATCCCGGTATATTCTCGATCGGCGATACGCTGACGGACGCCTCGCACAAGTTCAAATACGAAGATTTTCCCGTGTTTCCGCCCGAGAAGTTTGCACGCGTCTCGGCGAAGGACACGATGAAGCGCAAGCAGTTCGTCAAGGGCGTCGAGCAGCTCACGCAGGAGGGCGCGATCCAGCTTTTCATGCAGGAGGGCGCGGGCGCGGACGCCTACATCGTCGGCACGGTCGGCACGCTGCAGTTTGAAGTGCTCGAATACCGTCTGAAGAATGAGTACAATGTCGATATCGTGCTGCAGATGCAGCCCTATGAAGTCGCGCGTTGGATGACATTCGCCGATGGGCGCGAAATCACGCCCGCAACTCTGCGCGGCGCAGACCGCGGCATGTTTGTGCGCGACCGCCGGGGCAATCCCGTTCTGCTCGTGAGCAACGAATGGGCGCTCGGCTGGATCACGGAGAACAATCCCGACCTCCTGCTTCATGCCGTACCCGTCGACCGTACGGAGGCATAAAGCCTTGTCGAAGAGGCGAAAAGTGTGGTAAGCTACACGCACAAACGTCCACTTTG
>NZ_ALNM01000017.1:0-14515 GCF_000292955.1 Selenomonas sp. CM52 | reverse complement strand
AATAAAGGTTCCCGTTCGACTTGCATGTGTTAAGCACGCCGCCAGCGTTCGTCCTGAGCCAGGATCAAACTCTCCGAAAAAACTTGGTCTTTTTTCGCTATACTGCGTCACGGCTTCGCTGCGTGTCCTCGACGTACACGAGTACGTCTGCGGGACGCTGCTTCGCCGTTCCTTGCCTAGCGAAAAAATCTCTGCGTTTTTTTCACTAACTCCGGCTGTGGTATCATCACGGTAGAATTAGTGAAAATCACTTTTCAAGTTTGCAGAGAGCCGTTGATTGGCTCTTTTTATCTTTGGATACGATTCTTTCGAATCGTATAAAGAAATTGTCGATTGCTTTTACAAATGTAGTTCACAATCGATGTTTCATCAAGATTCCTCTTGATGGACATCTGGCTTGAATCATATAGATGATTCATTTCTGCATTGTTTAGTTTTCAAGGAACACCGCCGAATTGCTTCGGCTGTTCGCCGCTCGTTCTTCACAGGCGACTCGACTATCTTACTTCATCCGCGAGGGATTGTCAAGCACTTTTTGAAGTTTTTTCGAGCGTCTTACTGTCGCTCGCCGCAACAGCAATTAACATAATACACGAAAGCGGACGGACTGTCAACACCTTTTTGAAAAGGTGAAAGTCCGCCCGTTCATGATCCAGCAGAGACAATTTCAGTCGGAATAGCCCGCCCAAATCTTATAGACCTTGCCTTCGCCATTTACATAGAAATCCAGCGAAATCAGTCCCCAGCCGTAGGAGTAGCAGCGGCCCTGGCTCGCCTTCATTGCTTGCGGCAGCGTGCCGTAGGCGCGTTGGATATCGCTCAGGCTGCTGCCCACATGGATGCCGCGCGGTGTCGCGATACCGTTGTCTGCCGATGTCATCATGGAGGACACCGTCAACCGTTTTGTTTCGATGCCTACAATAAAGGAATCGCCGTAATGATAAATCCAAAGCGGAATATCCCCCGACCCTGGCGTGCCTGCATAATACTCAACCCAATCGGGATCGCCGTAGACGCTCTTCACATAGTCGGCGTCGCTGCCGAACTGTATGCCGCCGAGCGCATAGTCCGCATCAGGCAGACGCGCCGCCGAGCAGAGATTCGCTGCAAGCAGCACGAGGACAGCGGCAAGAAGCATTGCATGCCGTTTCATAATGAATCCCTCCTTTTATTTCGCCTCTCGCAAAACCATTTCTCGTTCGAGGCGGAAACTCCTTCCATAAAAATAAAAAGCAGCCCATAATCCTACGAGCTGCTCAGATCCATATATCAGCGGAAGATCGCCACGATGCCCCAGACGATCAAGGCGATCCACGCGATAAGCGCGATCGAGGCGAGTGCCATGATGTACGGCAGCCGCCGCCCAAGCCGCTCGGCTCTCACCTGTGCATCCGCACGCACTTGTGGCGGCAGGAAGCGGATCAGACCGAAGACCGCCGCCGGCAAGACCGCCGCATCGTCGACCATGCCGAGGACAGGAACAGCATCCGGAATGATGTCGATCGGGCTGATGCAGTAGAGCAGTCCGAGGAGGAATGCCGCCTTGATTGCTGCAGGCGTGCGAGAATCCTTGAGTGCCACCATCATGATAAGCAAATCTTCACGAAACATCTTCAAAAAGGAAAAAATCTTCCACATAAAACCGCCTCCCTGCCAAAATCATCTCACAGCAGAGGTCTTCAGCCCGCTTGCGATCAAACATACGGCAAGCTGATTCAGACTGACCCCCTCCGCTTTGGCACTGAGCGCCAGCTCTCGATGCAGACTTTTGGGCAGGCGCAGATTGAATTTTCCGCTGAAGTTTTCTTCCGACTGCGGCTTCGGTATGGTCAGCCCCTCTTCCAATGCAGCTTCTAGCCAACATCTCTTTGCATCTTCCAGCAAATCCAGAAGTTCCGCTTTCGTCTCCGCCTGTGTAATGCATCCTTTCAATTCCGCCACATAACCGACGTAACCGCCGGCCGCATCCGCTTCGATAATTTCACGATACGGCAACGCCATATAGTATGCAATATCCCTTTTCATATCGTCACCCTCGCAAACCGACAACAAATCAAGCATCAGCATCATCCAAAGCTAGGATGACCTGCCGCACATAAGCTTCTTTCACATACGGCTCTTTCTTCGGAATCGTAAGCGGCAGACACCCTTTTTTCCGAAACGTCCAATGACTGGATCCGCTTCTCGGCTGCCGCTTCTCATACCCGATGGATTCCAGCACTTTCGCGACTTCCTCAAACGAAACCGCCTTGGGATTGTTCCGAATGCGTGCGATAAGTTTTTCCCACTTGCTCAAGGCATTTCCACCCCCATATATAGTACCACACCCAACCTTTTGAAGCAAATCTCACTTCGCCAACGCTTCCGCCAGCGCATCGTGCACGAGCTTTGCGTACTGCTCCGTGCCCGCGTCGTTCGGGTGCACGCCGTCGCCCGAGAGCCACTCGGGGTGCTTCGATACGAGTCCGTACCAGTCGATGACTGTCACATTCTTATTCTCGGCGGCCATCTTTCGGATGTATTCATTGTTCGGATCCTGCCACGAAAGGTGCGGCGCGTAGACATTAACCCAGAAGATGCGGCGGCTCGATCCCAAAAGTTTCAAAAGCCCCTGCGTCTGTTCCACATAGCGCTCGCCGGCGGCGAGCGGCCCGTTCGTGCCGAGCGAGACGACGACGATGCTGCCGAGTCTGCCCTGCGCCGCGAGGCTCTGCGCGGCTTCGATTCCGCCGCCCACATAGCGCGAGACTTCCGCATCGACCGCGCAGCCGGGCAGCGCCTTTTGCAAATCTCCCGCCGCAGACAGCATGACCGAATCGCCGATGCAGGCGACACCCGAAAGATCCACCGCCTTCATGCGTGCCGCCTTGTCCTCAGCAGCTTTTGCCGCCGCTGCCTTCTCGGCTTCTTCCTTCTGCCGCGCGAGCTCCGCCGCATTCTTTTCAAGACGTGCATTGAGCTGCGCGCGTGCCTCCGCCTTGTAGCCGGCAGGCGCCGCAAGCCCCTTACAGCCGAAGCCCATCAAGAAGACGCCGCACAAAGTGAAAGCGAGAAAGCATGCCCCCTGCGCATAGACAAGGCGATTGCCGAACGCAGGCAGCTCGCGCCTGCCGACGCTCTTCGTCAACGCCTCCGTCCACATGGCGAGCAGCACGATGACGGCGATCTCCCACGCGGCAAAATACGGCATCGCTTCCCAGCCCTTTTGTTGAAACAAGAAGATCACGGGGTACTGCCAGAGGAAGATGCCATAGCTGCGCGTGCCAATCCAGCGAAAGACGCGCATATCGAGAAACTTGCCGATCGTCATGCCGCGATCCGCCGTGATCGCGAGCAAAAGACAGAATAGAAGCGTCACGAGGAACATGCCGCCCCGATAGAGCAACGGATTCGCGCCATCGAAAAAAACGCAAGCGAAGAGGACGGCGACGAACAGAAGCTCGAAACTGACAAACTCTGCAATCTCGCGCCAAAGCGGATTCTTCTTCGCCGCAGAAGCCCCCGCACGCCAAAGCCCCATCGCTGCACCCAAGAGGAGCGCAAAAACACGCGTATCCGTGCCATAGTAAAGGCGCGTCACATCTGCCCCCAGCTGATACGAAAGCGGCATGAGGAACGCCGTCCCCAAACCGAGCGCGGCGATGACTGCTATGCCTGCTCCTTTCCCCAAGCAATGCGAGACAAGCGTATAAAGAAGAAAGAGCAGCGGCCACAAGACGAACGCATATTGCAGCTCGATGCCCATAAACCACAGATGCGTAAACGGCGATGCATTGGCGATGCGCGTGAAATAGTCGGCATTCGCGGCGATCTGCCACCAGTTGTTATAACCGAGCACGACGGAAAGGACCTCCTCGCGCATATCCACGACCGTCTCGGGAAGCACGAAGGAATATACGCCGAGAGTCACGAGGAGCACGACGACGAGGGCGGGATACATGCGCAAAAGGCGCTTCAAAAAATAACGTCCGAGAGAAAATTCGCCCGCGAGCCGTTCCCGCTCCATCGTGTAGGCGAGAAGATACCCCGTCAAAACAAAAAACAAGGATACCCCGAGGTATCCCCCTTTCACCACATCGGGAAATATATGAAACAACGTGACGCCGATGATCGCCGAGGTGCGCAAAGCATCGAGCCCTTGAATCCGATTCGTCGGTCTTCCTCCAACGTAATCTGCCATAAATCCACCATCCTTTGTGTGCCCTCCATTATCGCACAAACGAAAAGCCTCTTCAAGGGATTTTCGTTTGCTTTCGGAAGGGACGAATTGTATAATTAAGAAAACGACGCCCCCTGCTCGGACTTTTGAAAGAGGCTCCTGCAGATCTAGATACAGAGTCTATACGAAAGGAGCGTCTGCAACGTCATGAAGGCACTCTGTGATACAAATATCATTCTCGATGTACTATTTGCAAGAGAACAATGAAAGGACGGATAAATATGGACACTCTGCTGCAAAACATCTCAGCCATTCTTGAGCACCCGGCGAGCCTCATCGCGCTTATCGCTGTGCTCTTCGCGATTCTCTCGCACCTCTACTTCCGGCGCGTGCGGCTCACGACGCCGATGATCGTGACCATCGCCCTCATGCTCGCGATGACCGTCATCCTGCACCAGTTTCGCCTCTACCACATGCCGCAGGGCGGCAGCGTGACGCTCGGCGCGATGGTGCCCCTGCTCTTCGTTTCCTATCGCTACGGAGTCGGCACGGGCTGCCTCGCTGGCTTCCTCTACGGCATCTTCAACATGATGCAGGATCCGTATCTGCTGCACCCCGTGCAGGTGCTCTTCGACTACCCGCTGCCCTACATGGCGCTCTCGCTCGCCGCGCTCTTTCCCGCACACCGCATGGCGTCGACGGCGCTCGCCTTCCTCGCGCGCTTTTTCTGCCACATCGTGAGCGGTGTCGTATTCTTCGCGTCCTACGCTCCCGCAGGCACAAGCCCCCTCGTCTACTCGCTGACCTTCAACGCGACGTACCTCGTTCCCGAGTGCCTGATCTGCTTCGCCCTCTTGAAGGTGCTGCCCGTAGAAAGGCTCATGGCGGCGATGGATCGCCAAACGGCGCCGCACGCGCACTGATCATCCCATTCACACAAAACGGAAAGAAGTTTTTTATCCCATGGAACAAAAAAAGCGCGGCATGATCGCCGCCCTCTCCACCTATATCATCTGGGGTTTTCTGCCGCTCTACTGGAATCTCCTCACTGCGGCTTCCGCCGCTGAAATCCTCGCGCATCGCATCTCATGGTCGTTCGTCTTCATGCTGCTCGTCCTCGCCGTCTCCAAACGCTGGCAGAACTTCTGCCAGGATTGCAGCGCACTCCGTCAAAACCGACGGCGTGCGCTGCTCCTTTTCGGCGCTTCGATCCTCATTACCATCAACTGGCTGACCTATATATGGGCGGTCAATAACGGTCACGTCATCGACACGAGTCTCGGCTACTACAGCACCCCGCTGATGAACGTCGCATTCGGCGTCGTACTCTTCAAGGAACGGCTCACGCCGTCCGCCCGTGTCAGCGTCCTCCTCGCCTTCTGCGGCGTCGTGCTCATGACCGTGCAGATCGGCAAACTGCCGTGGGTCGCGCTCATGCTCGCCGTGACCTTCGGACTCTACGGCGCACTGAAAAAGAAGCTCGCGCTGCATCCCTTTTCGAGCATCACGCTCGAAACTCTGCTCGTACTGCCCGTATTCCTGCCTTACGCCATCTATCTGGCGGGCGAGCCGACGAGTCAGTTCAGCTTGGCGACGCCGCGTGAAATGCTGCTCCTTATCGGCTCCGGCGCCGCCACCGCCACGCCGCTCATCCTCTTTTCCTACGGCGCGAACCTCCTGCCATTGAACGTCCTCGGCTTCTTCCAATACCTGAGTCCGACGATCGCTCTCCTCCTCGGCGTATTCTTCTTTCACGAGCCTTTCGGCGCAGCGCAGCTCTCCGCCTGCGCCTGCATCTGGGCGGCTCTTTTGATCTTCACGCTCTCCGAGCGCGTGCGGTAAGGAAATGACCTCCCCACAGAGATGCTCAGACGCAGCTTCGATCTCGTCACGATAGAGCCTCTCCCACATAATGTTTAACAATCGCCGTCTTTTCTGCTATAATAGAGTATCGCGACAAAAAATAGCCGCAGCTTGAAAAGAGCGGCGGCTTGATTCAGAGAGGATGGAATATGACGATGCGACAGATCTCGCCGGGGCAGGAGCGTTGGGCGCTCCTCATCATGGCGTTTCTCTTTGCGCTTGCCGCACCGTTCCTGCCGGTTTTGGGCGTGGTCTTTCTTCTGGGCTGGACGGCGCCGCTGGTCGTCTTGATCGTGCGTCACGGCTACGGCTACGCCGTGCCCGGCGTCGTTCTTGCGGCAGGTTTCTACTATGCCGTGCTCGGCGCTCTGGGGGCACTGCATACGCTTTTTCTCGTCGTGCCGCTGGCGTTCTTCCTAGGATTCGGCCTTCGCCGCAAATGGGAGGCGGTGCGCCTCATCAAGTGGGGTCTTGTGATCTCGCTTTTGGGCACGCTCGTCTCGCTGCTCTTTGCAGCGCTCATCTTCGGCGTTGACCCGCTGGCGCCCTTTATCGAAGCTGTGCGCGAGTCGTACCAGGGGCTTGGCTCTGCCATGCAGTCGAGCGGCAGCCTTACGCCGACCGAGACACAGGCTTTGGAGAAGCAGGTCGCCTCGCTCGTCGAGACAGTCTCTCTGATCGCACCGACGATCTTCGTCGTGGAGTCGGCTCTCGCCGTCCTCGTGAACTTCGTCGCCGCGGGCGTCCTGTTCTCTCGTATTGGCCAGAAGATGCCGTCCTTGCCGCCGTTTCGTGAGTGGCGCTTTTCCGTCTACTTTCTCTTCCTCTTCGGCTTTTCCCTCGTGGGACTTTACTGGGGCGGCACGCGCCACATCTCGCTTCTTTACGAAGCCGCGCTCAACGGCGACATCATCGCGACGTTCGCGGGTCTCATCCAGGGCTTTTCGCTCTTGTGGTACGTGGCCGACCACTGGAAGATCGGACGCTTCTGGCGCTGGACGATCGTCGCCTTTGCCGTTTTAAGTGCATTCCTCATGCAGCTCATCGCCTTTACGGGACTTTTCGATATGTACTTCGACTACCGCCGCCGCTTCAGCCGTCGGCGCTAGGAGATGCCGTCCCATCGGCATTTTCCAATCTCATAGGAGGTGGCTTTCTTGCCCCGAAATCTGTCGGCGTGGGTGGACGCCTGCGTCCATCTCGCCACTTTGCTGGCACTCGTGTTGGTGCTGTCTTATTACAACACGTATGTAGCTTCCATCGCTTTCGTCGTCTGGCTGCTCGTCGCGCTCTTCGCGCGCGAGCGCTGCCGGGCGCGCAAGCTCGCCTTTGACACCTACTGCCGCGACGTCGTGCGCAACGTCAGCGAGGTGACGAACTTCGCGATCGAGCGTCTGCCGCAGGCAGTCGTCATCGTCAACCCCGAGGGGCGCATCGCCTGGACGAACAGTATCGCCAAAGAGTATCTGGGGGCAAATCCCGAGCCGGGACTTTCCCTCAAGGATTTCTGGCCGGGCGTCATATTAGAGCCGATCTGGGGCGCGTCGGGCGAGTATGTGTTCGCCCATGAAGCGCACTATTACAAGGTGCGCTACCGCCCCATCGTGACGTCGGACGACATCCAGGGCCTCATGGCGCTCTATGTGGAAGACTGGACGGAATACGAGGAGATGCGCATCTTCTTCAAGAACAGCCGCGCCGTACTCGCCTACATCCAGATTGACAATTTCGACGAGGTCATGCAGGGGCTTTCCGAGGCGGAGCGCACGGCGCTGCTCTTCGAGGCGAACCGCCGTCTCGACGAATGGCTCAAGGGACTCGGCGGCTTCATGCGCCGCGTGAGCGACGATCTCTACGTCGCCGTGCTGGAGCGAAAATCCCTTGACCGCGCGATCGAGGAGCACTTCGACATCCTCGACCGCGTGCGCAACCTGCAGAGCACGAACCGCCTGCCGCTGACGCTTTCCATGGGGCTTGCCGTCGCGGAAGAGCAGTCGATGGAAGAGCTTGGCCGAGAAGCGCAGGCGGGACTCGACCTCGCACTCGGGCGCGGCGGCGACCAAGTCGCTGTGCGCATGGGCGGCAAGAACCAGTTCTTCGGCGGCAAGGCGAAGGCGGTCGAGAAACATACGCGCGTCAAGGCGCGCGTCGTCGCCCATGCCGTGCGCGAGATCATCGAGAATGCCGACGAAGTCTTCATCATGGGACACCACAACGAGGACTTCGACTGCTTCGGCGCAGCGATCGGCGTGGCGAAGATGGCGCACGAACTCAAAAAGCCCGTTCATATCGTCTTGAGCGATATGAATGAGGGCATCGACAAGCTCACCGATCTTTTGCGGGACGCGCCCGAATACGAGGGCCTGCTCATTCGTGCCGAGGACTTGGAGACGATCGATTCCTTGAATCCCGTGCTCTTCGTCGTCGACACGCACATCCCGCACCTCGTCGCCGCGCCCGTGCTCCTAGAGCGCATCGCGCAGGTCATCGTCATCGACCACCATCGCCGCTCGGGCGAGAGCTTCATCAAGTCGCCGTTGCTCGTCTATATCGAGCCGGCATCGAGCTCGACGAGCGAGCTTGTGACGGAGCTTTTGATGTACTTCAACGACGACCTCGTGCTCTCGCGCCTCGCGGCGACAGCGCTCTATTCGGGCATCGTCGTCGATACGAAAAACTTTACCGTGCAGACGGGCATCCGCACCTTCGAGGCGGCGGCCTATCTTCGGCGAGGCGGCGCGGATCCCGTCGTCGTACGTCACCTTTTCCGTGCGGACTTCGATACGGAGAAGGCGCTTTCCACGGCGAAAGCGGGAGCGCGTCTTTTCCCCGGCGGACTCATCACGGCGCGATTCCCTGCCGTCATCCCGAATGTGCAGGCGATCGCAGGCCAGGTCGCAGACGCGCTCCTTCGCATCGAGGGCGTGCGCATGAGCCTCGTCTTCTTCCAGCTCGACGCCGACACCGTCGGCATCAGCGCCCGCTCGACGGGCGAGCTGAACATGCAGGTCATCATGGAAAGCTTCGGCGGCGGCGGTCATCAGAACGTCGCGGGCGCACAGGTCAAGGGCGAGCCGCTCGCCTCGATCGAGGAACGCGCCATCGCCATCAGTGAGAAACATATAGAGGAGAATGATAAAGATGAAAGTGATATTGCAGCAGGACGTCAAGAAGGTCGGAAGCAAGGGTGACATCGTCGAGGTTTCGGAAGGCTACGGCAGGAACTTCCTGCTGCCCAAGAAGCTCGCCGTCGAAGCGACGGCAGCGAACCTTGAGACGGCGAAGCAGAAGGCGAATTCCGCCGCAAGGAAGAAGCAGCAGGCGACCGACGAGGCGCGTCTTCTGGCCGCGCAGCTCGAAAAGGTCAGCGTCAAGGTCGCCGTGCGCATCGGCGAAGGCGGCAAGCTCTTCGGCTCGGTCACGGGAAAAGACGTCGCCGACGCGCTCGCCAAGGAGCACGGCATCGACGTCGACCGCCGCAAGATTTCGCTGAAGAGCGAGGTCACGGGCGCGGGCGAGTACGAGGCAGTGATCAAGGTGCATCCCGAGATCCAGAGCACGATCCGCGTTCTCGTCGTCGCCGAATGAAGAGGAAAGAGGTATCATGCTGAAATTTTTCAAGCGTCTTTTCTCAAGCCCCGCAGCGCCCGCGCCCGAACCTCAGGCCGACGCGGCGGCAGAGCGCCTCGACCGCGAGATCGACGCGCTCTATTCGATTCTCGCCGACGAGGCGGGATCGGACAGGCTCGTCATCAAGGCGGGTAAGATGGATGCCATGCGCCTCATGCGCTCGCCCGTTCGCGGCGAGCGCGTTCTTGCGCTTGAGCGCATCGTTTACGAGAACCCGACGATCGAGCGCGTGCCGACGGAGTCGGAGATCCCCGCCATCCTCGTCGAGCTTTCCGAGCGCATCGCCGACATCATGGCGCGGCGCAGCATGGAGGACAAGATCGAGCAGAAGATTCAGGAAAAGCTTGAAGAGAACCATCAGGACTATGTGCAGGACATCCGCATGCAGGTCTTGAAGGACGAGAAGAGCGCGCTCGAGTCGCCGCAGGCGGCGAAGAAGCGCGAGGAACTCGAAGCGCTCGAAAAGGTTCATCTCACACAGTCCGTCATGGAGCTTCTGCGCCCCAAGACGCTCGAAGAGGTCGTCGGCCAAGAGCGTGCCGTCAAGGCGCTCGCTTCGAAGCTCGCCTCGCCCTACCCGCAGCACCTCCTGCTCTACGGGCCTCCGGGCGTCGGCAAGACGACGGCGGCGCGCATCGTCCTCGAAGCCGTCAAGAAGGAGGCGCACTCGCCTTTTGCCGCGAACGCGCCCTTCGTCGAGACGGACGGCACGACGCTGCGCTGGGATTCGCGCGACATGACGAACCCGCTCTTAGGCTCGGTGCACGATCCGATCTATCAAGGTGCGCGCCGCGACCTCGCCGACGGCGGCATCCCCGAGCCGAAGCCTGGCATGGTCACGGAAGCGCACGGCGGCATCCTCTTCATCGACGAGATCGGCGAGATGGACGAAATGCTGCAGAACAAGCTTCTGAAGGTGCTCGAAGACAAGCGTGCCTTCTTCGAGTCCGCCTACTACGACCATACGGATGAGAAGGTGCCGCCCTACATTCGGAAGCTCTTCGAGGAGGGCGCACCGGCCGACTTCGTGCTCATCGGCGCGACGACGCGCGACGCCTCGCACATCAACCCTGCGCTGCGCTCGCGCTGCGCGGAAATCTACTTCGAGCCTCTGACGCCCAAGCACATCGAGGAGATCGTGCAGAATGCGGCGAAGAAGCTCAAGGTCGAGGTCGCAGAGGAAGTCGTGCGCCTCATCAGCGAGTATACGACGGAAGGCCGCAAGGCGATCAACATCCTCGCCGACGCCTACAGCCTCGCGCTCTCGCGCACAAAAGAAGGCGAAGACGTCAAGATCTCCAAGGGCGACATCTACGAGGTCGCGCAGGTCAGCCGCCTCTACCAGTTCGTGACGAAGAAGGCTTCGAAGAAGCCCGAGGTCGGGCACGTCTTCGGACTCGGCGTCGCGGGATTCCTAGGCTCTGTCATCGAGATCGAGGCCGTCGTCTTCCCCGCCGAGGAAAAGGGCAAGGGACAGGTGCGCTTCAACGAGACGGCGGGCAGCATGGCGAAGGACTCCGTATTCAACGCGGCCTCCGTGCTGCGCCATCTGACGGGCAAGAGCATCCACGACTACGACGTGCACATCAACGTCATCGGCGGCGGCAACATCGACGGCCCGAGCGCGGGCACGGCGATCCTCGCGGCGCTCGTCAGCGCCGTGACGGAGAAGCCGCTCAGGCAGGACGTCGCGGTCACGGGCGAAATCTCGCTCGCTGGCCGCGTGCGCCCCGTCGGCGGCGTCTTTGAAAAGGCGTACGGCGCGAAGCAGGCGGGCATCCGGACGCTCGTCATACCAAAGGAAAATGACAAAGACATCCCCGAGGGTCACTTGGGGCTTGACATCTACGCCGTCGAGACGGCGGAGGAAGCCTTCGCCGTGCTCTTTGCGCCCGAGGCGGACGGCGAGCCGCTGCGGCTGAAACTCGAAAAGCCGCAGAACAGCGAAAAAGGCCGCGCCGACAGCGCGGCGATCGACACGGAAAACTCCGCTGAATCATCGCTCGAAAAGCCAAAGGAGGCCGTCTGAAATGGATCGCATGCCGCCCGCAAGCATCGAAGCCGAACAGGCCGTTCTCGGCGCAATGCTCTTAAAGCCCGACGCTGTGACGACCGCCGCCGAGGAACTTTCGGCAGACGACTTCTACCGCGAGACGCATCGGCTGATCTTCGAGGCCATGATGGAACTCAAGGAGCGCACGGAGCCTGTCGACCTCGTGACCTTGACCGAGCAGCTCAAGAAGGCGGACAAGCTCGCGAAGATCGGCGGCATCCCCGCGCTGTCCTTGATTGCGAACTCCGTGCCGACGGCGGCGAACGTGCATTACCACGCGCGCATCGTGCATGAGAAGGCGCAGCTTCGCTCGCTGATCAACGCCGCGACGGAGATCGCGGGCGCCGCCTATGAGAGCGCCGACGAAGTCGAGGACATCATGGACAGCGCGGAAAAGCGCATCCTCCAAGTCGCTTCGGGCAAGCGCAGCAAGGACTTCGTGCCGCTGCAGGACATCCTTCTCGACACCTTGGAGCAAATCGATCTGCGCTACAACAACAAGGGCAGCATCACGGGACTGCCGACGGGCTTCACGGAGCTTGACCATCTGACGGCGGGGCTGCAGAAGTCCGACCTCATCCTCGTCGCCGCACGCCCCTCGATGGGCAAGACGGCATTCACGCTCAATATCGCGGCGCACGTCGTGCTGCGCGCGAAAGAGCCCGTCGCCTTCTTTTCCCTGGAAATGAGCAAAGAGCAGCTCGTGCAGCGTCTCCTGTGCTCGGAAGGGCGCATCGACTCGCAGCGCCTGCGCGTCGGTGAGCTTGAGGAAAAGGAGTGGGGCGACCTCATCGACACGGCGAACCGGCTTTCCGCCGCGCCGCTCTACATCGACGACACGCCGGGCATCACCGTCATGGAACTGCGCTCGAAAGCGCGCCGCCTGAAGGCCGAGCACGGTCTTTCGCTCATCGTCATCGACTATCTGCAGCTCATGCAGGGACGCGCGAGTAAGAGCGGCGACAACCGCCAGCAGGAGATCTCGGAGATCTCGCGCTCCTTGAAGGCGCTCGCGCGTGAGCTGAACGTGCCCGTCATCGCGCTCTCGCAGCTCTCGAGAAGCGTCGAGTCGCGCCAGATCAAGCGTCCGATGCTTTCCGACCTACGCGAATCCGGCTCTTTGGAGCAGGACGCCGACATCGTCATGTTCCTCTACCGCGAGGATTATTACGATCCCGAAACGGAGAACAAGAACATCACGGAAGTCATCATCGCCAAGCACAGGAACGGCCCCGTCGACACCGTCGATCTTACGTTCCTCAAGCAGTTTACGAAGTTCGGCAATCTCTCACGCATGCAATAGACCTAGGAGGACACGATGGAATACGACAAGAAGGAACTTGACGCCCGCTTGAAGGACGAGCTGCACCATGCGGGTCACCGCTGGCGCAACCGCTTTCATCTGGAACTGCCGTTCGGCTTCACGGGCAGTGTGAAGGGACTCGTTTTCTTCCAGGGCGAGTACCATCTCTTCTGCCAGTGGAATCCCTTTTCGACCGAGGACAAGAACAAGGGCTGGGTCGAATTCAAGACGCGCGATTTCGTCTACTGGACCGATCCGAAGCTCGTCCTGTGGCCGACGGACGACAACGATAAGGGCGGCTGCGGCTCCGGCTGCGCCTTCATCAACGGCGGGAACTTGCGCGTCTTCTACACGGGCAGACGTGAGGAAGAGGGAAAACGTGCGAACCGCCAGATTCTCGGCACGATGACGAAAGAAGGCGTCATCCGCAAGGATATGGTGCTCATCAAAGAGCAGCCTGAAGGATATACCGACCACTTCCAGGGGCCGCACTTCTTCGTGCGCGACAGCCACGCTTATGCGCTCCTCGGCGCACAGGCGGCGCCCGCAGACGACGCACGCGGCTGCCTTCTGCTCTATCGAGAGGAGAAGGGACTCTTCCACTTTGCCGGCGAGCTGAAGACACAGCTCGGCTTCTTCGGCAAGGTTTGGGAATGCCCGGCACTCCTCTCCTTCGGCAAGCACGACGTGCTCTTCTTTTCGCCGCGCGGTCTCTCCGATCGCGAGTTCGACTGGCAGAACCTCTTCCAATCGGGCTACATCGTGGGGCATCTGTCTCTTGCGGGACGCGAGATGATTCACGGCAAATTCCACGAGCTCGACCGCGGCTTCGACTTCTTCGCGCCGCATGTGGGCGTGCACGAGGGGCGTGCGCTGCTCTTCGGCTGGCTGAGCATGCCGCACAAGGACGAGGACTATCCGACGGGAGAGCACGGCTGGATGCATGCCTTGACCCTGCCGCGCGTCCTGACGCTCAAGCAGGGCAAGATCTTCTCAAGACCCGCACCCGAACTCAAGGCGCTTCGCGTAGCGAGGAGCGCGCGTGAACTTTCGGGACGCGCCGTGCCGTCCCTCAAGACGGAACTTGCCTACTGCTCGGAGATCCTCATGAACATCGTCATGGGCGTCGCCCAGCGCATCAAGATCGAGCTTCGCTACGGCAGGGAAAAGGTGAAGATCAGCTACAACCGCGAGACAGACATCGTCGAGATCAGCCGCGAGGGAATGAAGCTCGGCGGCCGCGGCGTGCGGAGCTTCAAGCTCTACACCTATCACTCGCTCGCCATGAACATCTTCATCGACCGCACGGCCATCGAGATCTTCTTCCAGAACGGCGAGGAGGTCGCCTCCTTCCTCGTATTCCCCGAAGAGGACGTCGCTCCTGTCTTCTCCGTCGAAGCCGACGCCCCGATGGAAAAGGTCATGGGATCGATCTGGGATCTCGACCGCCTGCGCTACGGAGAGCTCAAGCAGCAGAAGAGAAAGTACAGGTTCTAGGAAATGGACA
>NZ_ALNM01000016.1:0-7655 GCF_000292955.1 Selenomonas sp. CM52 | reverse complement strand
CCGTCGCCTTCTGCTGCACGGCATGGGACAGGTCGCTGACCTTCTGCACCGTATCGACCGTGCTCTTGCAGTCCTTTTCGAGCACTCCCGTAATCTTCGTGAGCTTTTCTACCTGCTCGGTCAAGGCTTCAACAGAACCGGCGATGCTCGCGAACTTCTCGTCGGCAGCGCGAACTTGGCCGACGTTGCCCTTGACCTCGTCTTCCTGCGATTTCGTCAGTGCGAATGTGCTCTCGATCTGCGCAGAGTTCTTGCCGATGACCGTGCTGATCTCCTGCGCCGCCTGCTCGCTCTGCTCGGCGAGCTTTCGCACCTCGTCGGCGACGACGGCGAAGCCCTTGCCCTGCTCGCCTGCTCGCGCTGCCTCGATCGCGGCATTCAGCGCGAGGAGTTTCGTCTGTCCCGAAATGTTCGTGATGACCTCGTTGATCTCCGCGATGTTCTTCGAGCCGTCGTAGAGGTGCTGCACGGCTGTGCCGACCTTCACGGCACCTTCCGCAAGATTCTCGACGCCTGCAACTGCTTTTTGGAGCGCCTCGCGGCCTTCTCTCGTCGCCTTTCCCGTCTCGTCTGCGACCTTTGTCGAGGCATCGACGACTTTGGCGATGTCCCGCGTCTGCTCACCCATGTTGTGCGCGACCTCGTTCGCCATCTCCACGATATCGTTCTGCTCTGCCGCGCGCTCGGCGATATCGACGACGGCTTCCGCCGCAGCCTGCGACGCATTTGCCGTCTGCGTCGAACTTGCCGTCAATGTCTCGGAGGATGCAAGCACTTGTTCGGCCGCCTTCACTGTGTCTTCGACCATCTTGCGCAGCGTCGCGAGCATCGCGCTCGAGCTGTTCTGCAGCACGCCGACCTCGTCGACGCGTTCGCTCGTGGGAAGCTTGTGCGTGAGATCTCCCTTGGAGATGAAGCCCATCGACTCAGACAAAATCTCGATGGGCGAAATCATGCCCGTGAGGAAGTAATACGTGATGCCGCCGAGAAGTGCAAGCGCCGCGAGGCTGATGCCAAGGATCGCGTACGACATACGCGTCGCCGCCGCAAACGCTTCAGAGAACGGCATCTCGATGACAATGTGCCAACCCGTCGTCCCGATCGGCTCAGAACGGAAGAACTTCTTGACGCCTTGGAATTCCGCTTCAAAAGCCTGCGCTTCATCTGATGTGAAGCGTGCGGCAAGATCCTTGTATTTGCCGCCGTCGAGCTCATTGAGCGGCGGATCGTCAAGTGTGAACTTCTTGTGATAAATATACTCGCTGTTCGGTCCCAAGACAAAGAGCGATCCCGTCTCACCGACCTTGATGTCCTTGAGGAACTCTGTAATCTGCTCGACCGCGAGATTCATGCCGATGACCCCGATGAGCTCGCCGTTCCTTCGCACGGCGCGACTCAGCGTCACGACATTCGTATGATCCGACGCTGTCGGATAGACAGGGGAAATCTCCACCTTGTCGGAGGCTGCCGCATTCTTGTACCAGTCGCGCGTGCGCGGATCGTAACCTGCAGGAAGGGATTGACTCGCTGCATAGGAGCCATCGGGTTTGCCAATATAGAACGACTGGACGCCCGGTCTGCTGCCCAGATGTGACACAGCGTCCTGCAGCGCCTCACCTTCGGGCATATTGTCCGCCCAGCTCATGGCGATTGCTTCCAGCGTCTCGCTTTTTCCCAACAAATTTCCATCGATGATTGCCGCATTGTGGCCGGAGCGCTCGGTCATGGCAATGAGCCGGCTCGTCCTGAGACCGTCACTTGCCAACAGATAGATGATGACGCCCATGACGGCAAACACGATGATCAAGGGCACGCCGATGCTCAAGAGCATCTTCGGTTTCAACTTCATTTCATTACCCTCCATATAAAGATTCTTATTCGCACTGGTTTCGGCAACAGGAAAAGGAAGGATTCATCCCTCCCTTTTCCTGCGCTCCCGTATTCTCTTTATCGGGCATTTTGCAAAAATCTTTAGCCCGAAAGCATATTTTCACGCGAGCCTTTCAGAAGATATGTTCAGCCGCCACGCGAAGCGACATAATTTACTTTTCCGTCCCGTTCCTACAGACGGAACTGCGCCACGCCCTTCTGCAGCTGCTGCGCGAGATCTGCGAGCGTGTGGCTCGCGGCTGCGATCTCCTCGGCAGACGCCGCCTGCTCCTCGGAGACGGCGGACACGTCCGTCGCCTTCTGCTGCACGGCATGGGACAGGTCGCTGACCTTCTGCACCGTATCGACCGTGCTCTTGCAGTCCTTTTCGAGCGCTCCCGTGATCGTCCC
This sequence comes from Selenomonas sp. CM52, assembly GCF_000292955.1. NCBI lineage: Bacteria > Bacillati > Bacillota > Negativicutes > Selenomonadales > Selenomonadaceae > Selenomonas > Selenomonas sp. CM52. Next base: position 5,375 of record NZ_ALNM01000016.1, on the reverse strand, counting down.
GACCTTCGCGACCTGCCCAATCAGGGCACGGATGGATTCAGCGATCTTCGCAAACTTCTCGTCAGCTGCGCGGACTTCTTCCACGCTCTCTTTGACCTCTTCGTCCTGCGATTTCGTCAGCGTGAATGCGTTCTCGATCTGCGCGGAGTTCTTGCCGATGACCGCGCTGATCTCCTGCGCCGCCTCCTCGCTCTGCTCGGCGAGCTTTCGCACCTCGTCGGCGACGACCGCGAAGCCCTTGCCCTGCTCGCCCGCACGCGCCGCCTCGATCGCGGCGTTCAAGGCGAGAAGTTTCGTCTGTCCCGCGATGCTCGTGATGAGCTCATTGATCTCCGCGATATTCTTCGAGCCGTCGTAGAGGTTCTGCACAGCCTCGCCGACCTTTACGGAGTTCGCCGCGAGGCTGTCGACGCCCGCGACCGCCTTTTCCAGCACAGCGCGGCCTTCGCGCGTCGCCTCAGCCGTCGTCTCAGCAACCTTCGTCGATTCACCGACCACCTTGGCGATGTCTGCGGTCTGCGCGCCCATGTTGTGCGCGACTTCGTTCGCCATCTCCGCGATGTCGCTCTGCTCCGCCGCGCGCTCGGCGATGTCGACAACGGCTTCTGCCGCCGACTGCGACGCGTTCGCCGTCTGCGTAGAGCTTGCCGTCAATTCCTCGGACGATGCTAACACCTGCTCTGCGGCTTTCGATGTACCTTCGACCATCTTCCGAAGCGTCGCGACCATCTCGCTCGAACTCGTCTGCAGCACGCCGATCTCGTCGGCGCGATCGCTTGCGGGCAACTTGTGCGTGAGGTCGCCCTTGGCGATAAAGCTCATCGTCTCAGACAAGGCTTTGATCGGCGAAATCATGCCCGTGAGGAAATAGTAGACGATGCCGCCCAAAAGCGCGAGCGCCGCGAGGCTGATGACAAAGATCGCATACGACATCTTCGTCGCTGCAGCGAACGCCTCGGACTGCGGCACCTCGATGACGACATGCCAGCCTGTCGAGGGAATGGGAACCATCTGATAGAACTTCTGCACGCCCTCGAACTCTTCTTCGAGCATCTGCGGCTTGTCGGCCAAGAACTTCGCGGCAAGATCCTTATATTTGCCGCCGTCCAGTTCGTTGAGCGGCGTATCGTCAAACTGAAATTTCTTGTGATAGATGTACTCGCTCTTATCTCCCAAGACAAAGATGGAGCCGTGCTCGCCAACCTTGACGTCCCTGAGCATTCCTGTCAGGGATTCGACCGAAACATCCGTGCCGATGACGGCGACAAGCTCGCCATCGTGGCCGCGCACCGCCTTGCTCAGCGTCACGATGATCGCGCCGTCCGCCGCGTTCTTGTAGACATCGGAAAACACTACGCCATCGGAAGACGCCGCGTTCTTGTACCAATCGCGCGTGCGCGGATCATAGCCTGCGGGCATCTCTTGACTCGTCGTATATGAACCATCAGGACGCCCCACGAGGAAACCATAGACGCCATTGCAGCGTCCCAACTCATCGACCGCTGCCTGCAGATCTGCTCCTGCGGGCATGCCTGCCGACCAGCTCACAGAAAGAGCCGATACGAGAGCCGCCTGCTCACGAATGTTGCCGTCGATCTCTTCGGCGTAACGATTGGCGCGCTGCTCCATGCCGACCTCCGTCGCAGCCTTGAGCCCCGCGCTCGCCATCAAGTAAATGATGACCCCCATGACGATGAACACGACGAGCAGCGGCACGCCAACGCCCGAAAGCATCTTCGGTTTGAGTTTCATAATCTTTCCCCTCCGTAGAAATTGTAGAAATTTTCCGTACATATCGCACGATAAAAAATGGGATGCCCACGAACACGCATCCCATTTCCTCATACGTTTCTATTCTTCTATCGTCTTTTCCACATTTTTTCTAAAGGAAAAACCAAGATTTTTCCAAATTAAATATCCATCGGCTCGATTTTCTCGTCCTGCATGAACTTCGCGAGCTTCTTGACGCCGCGCATGACTTCGTAGTAGCTCTCGGGCGTCAGCGACTGCGGGCCGTCGGAAAGTGCCTTCGCCGGATTCGGGTGCATCTCCATGATGAGCCCGTCTGCGCCTGCGGCGATCGAGGCGAACGCCATCGGGCGCACGAAGCGCCACTTGCCCGTGCCGTGGCTCGGATCGGCGATGATGGGAAGGTGCGACAGGTGCTTGATGGCGGCGACGGCGCTGAGATCGAGCGTGTTGCGCGTGTACGTCTCGTAGGTGCGGATGCCACGCTCGCAGAAGATCACGTTCGGATTGCCCTCGTTCATGATGTACTCGGCGGCATTGAGCCACTCGTCGATCGTCGCCGCGAGGCCGCGCTTGAGCATGACGGGCTTCGTACCGCGTCCGACCTCCTTCAAGAGGCGGAAGTTCTGCATGTTGCGCGCGCCGATCTGCAGGACGTCAGCATACTCGGAAACGAGTCCGACGTTCTCGACCTCCGTGACCTCGGTGACGACCTTGAGTCCCGTCTTCTCGCGCGCCTCGGCGAGAAGCTTCAAGCCTTCCTCTTCAAGACCCTGGAAGGAGTACGGCGATGTGCGCGGCTTGTACGCGCCGCCGCGCAGGAACTCGGCGCCGCCCTTCTTGACGATCTCGGCAGCCTCCATGAGCTGCTCGCGCGACTCGACGGCGCACGGCCCCGCCATGACGACGGGCGTTCCCGCGCCGATCTTGACGCCGCCGACATCGACGACCGTCGGCATCGGATGGAACTCACGGCTCGCGAGCTTGTAGCTCTTGGAGATGGCAACGCTCTGCTCGACGCCCGCCATCGCGTCGATTGCCAAGGAGCCCATGCGGCGCTTGTCGCCGATGACGCCGACGATCTTCTGCTGTGCGCCCTCCATGATCTTCGCCTCAAGCCCTACGCCGTTGATTGCATGGATGACTTCCTTGATATTTTCCGCCGTTGCGTCCGGATTCATAATGATGACCATAAAGATGCTCCTTTCAAATTCGCAGCCGTCAGCACGGGAAACGCGCCGAGGGTGCGCAGCCAGATGCTCTTTTTGCGCACCGCTTCCACCGAAGCGGCAAGCTCGTCGGCATCCGCCTCCAACTCAAAGAAAAAAATATAGGCGCCAAGCTCCGTGCGTGCGGGGCGCGACTCGATGCGCAGCATATTCACGCCGCGCGCGGCGAACTCCTGCAAAACCTCGCACAAGCTGCCCGCGCGCTTGCCGTCAATCTGGCAGATTACCAGGAGCTTCTCAGGCACAGGCTCATTCGAGAAACGAAGCGCCGGCGGTTTTTTCCCCGCACGCTCAACAAGGAAGAAGCGCGTGCAGTTCGCCATCGTGTCCTGTATGTCCTCGGCCACGGGATAAAGACCGTACAGTTCGCCCGCACGCGCCGTGCATATAGCGGCTGAGCCGTCCTCAGGACGGCTCAGCGCGACGAGGCGAGCCGCCTCCGCCGTCGAGGAGACTGCGACGAGGCGAGCCGCCGCATGGTGCTCCTTCAAGTAGGCGCGACACTGCGAGAGCGGCTGCGCATGAGAGATGATGCTTCGCACCTCGGTTTTCGGGTACTTCATCATCAGCTCGTTGCGCACGCCCCAGATGAGTTCCAAATTCACGGCGAAGGCTTCGCTCGAACTCAAGGTGTCGAGCGTGATGTTCACCGAACCTTCGAGCGAATTTTCCACCGGCACGAGCGCTCCCTGCACCTGCCCCTCCTCCACCGCCGAAAGCGCCTGAAAGATGGCAGGAAAGGGCAGAAGCTCGCGCGGCTCATCGAGAAGCCCGTTCAAATGAAGCGCCGCCGCCTCACTGTGCGTACCCAGAGGGCCGAGAAAGCCCAACGTGTCCATTACCCGCCTCCTTCTCCACTCAGAAAGCACGGATAAATCCCGTGCCGTCTTACGAAAAAGCCCCCTTGAGCAAGGACGCCAAGGGGGCAGATTGCTGAAAACGCTTCTATATTATCACAGAAACGACAGCTTTGCAAGTTTACAGTTCACGAGTTTTTCGTGTCGTGAGCGAGCGGCTCTTTTCCCGTAGGAATCTCGACACGCATCCGGCCCTTTGCCGTTCAATCGTTGAAAAGATCCGTCGAAAGATAGCGGTCGCCCGTGTCGGGCAGGAGAGCCACGATCGTCTTGCCCTTCGCCTCGGGACGGCGCGCAATCTCGACGGCGGCGGCAAGAGCAGCGCCCGACGAGATGCCGACGAGCGCCCCTTCCGTGCGCGCGAACTCCCTGCCGTAGCGGAAAGAGTCGTCGTTCGACACCGTGATGACCTCATCGTACACGCTCGTATTGAGCGTCTCGGGCACGAAGCCTGCACCGATGCCCTGAATCTTGTGCGGACCGGCCTTGCCTTCGCTCAAGACGGGCGAATTCTCCGGCTCGATGGCGATGACCTTCACGTTCGGATTCTTGCTCTTCAAGTATTCCCCGACGCCCGTCACCGTGCCGCCCGTGCCGACGCCCGCAAGAAAATAATCGACCCTGCCTTCCGTCGCCTCCCAGATTTCAGGCCCCGTCGTCCTCTTGTGTACGGCGGGGTTAGCAGGATTCGTGAATTGCGACGGAATGTAGGAATTCGGCGTTTCCTTCGCAAGTTCCTCCGCCTTCTCGATCGCGCCCTTCATGCCCTTCGCGCCGTCCGTCAAGACAATCTCGGCGCCGTACGCCTTCAAGAGGTTGCGCCGCTCGACGCTCATCGTCTCGGGCATCGTGAGAATGGCACGGTAGCCGCGCGCCGCTGCGACGCTCGCGAGGCCGATGCCCGTGTTGCCGCTCGTCGGCTCAATGATGACAGAGCCGGGCTTCAGATCGCCGTTTTTCTCCGCCTCCTCGACCATCGCCTGCGCGATGCGATCCTTGACGCTGCCTGCGGGATTGAAGTACTCAAGCTTCGCGAGGATCGTCGCCTCGACGCCATGCTTCGCGCTGAAATTCTTCGCGTGCAGGAGCGGCGTGCCGCCGATGAGTTCCGTAATGCTTTCGTATATTTTTGCCATGATCTTTTCCTCCCTAAAGTCAAATATATGTAATTCATATCTGTTTGATATGTTATATACTACATCGTTTTTCCTAGCGTGTCAATAGGCTTTTTGAAAAATTGTTCGCAGCGGCGAAGCTTTACGCTCGCCGACCGCACCGTCGTAATTCCGAAGCTCTGCAGGGCTGCCTCTTCTGATGCACCTTATTAAGCCTGCAAATAAAAAGTCAAGCCCTTAGATGAAAAAAGATGAGGAGTTGTGGCAAGTGGAATTTGAGCAACACAAATAGGTCGCCGCAGGAGCGCCGACCAAAGGGACGGTAGTGAAATGCTATTCTTGTTCTTTGGAAAGGCTTGCCAAATACTCATTTACGCGCCCGTAGTAGATGCGCAGGAACTTATTCGCTCCTGCCGTCATATAGA
>NZ_ALNM01000015.1:0-34988 GCF_000292955.1 Selenomonas sp. CM52 | reverse complement strand
CTTCGTCTGCGCCGCGACTGCGCCGAGCGTCAGCGCACGCTTCGTGATCGTGCCTGTGCCCGTGAGCGCGGTCTTGTTCAGCACATAGTTCGCCGCGCCCGTGCCTGTGAGCGTCAGTCCGTCGAACGTGACGGCTTTGTCTGCGGCGGCGTTCTTGTCGGCGTATTTTCCTGTGACGGCAGAGAGTTCGATGTCCGTGCCCTCGCCCGTGACAAAGCCGTTGAGATTGTAGTTCGTCCCCTTCGTGAGCGACTGCGCGACGTTTGCCGTGCCGTCATACGTCTTGTCAAAGCGTGCGCCGCCCGTGAGCGCGAGATTCAGCTCCTTCGGCGTTATCCTGCCCTCACCCTGCGCTGCTGTGGCGGCGAGACTGTAATTCCCTGCATCCGAACCTCCGAGTGAGACACCCGTGTAGTCAATGGTTCTTGCCGCAGCGACATTATGGTCATTGTACGTCGCACCTGCAGCGGCTGCCGTTACATTATCCCCCGCGACGGCATTGTTCAGTGCCGCACTGAACTTCGATGCGTCTGCGGCTCTCGTACCGTCGTAGGTCTTACTCTGCGACGCGACTGTGCCAAGGGTCAGCTCACGCGCCGTGATCGTGCCCGCTCCCTGCGCCGTCGTCGCGGCAAGACTGTAATTCCCCGCATCCGCACCTGAGAGGGCGACACCTGTGTAGCCAATGGTGCTTGCCGCCGCGACATTCTTGCTGTTGTACGCCGCACCCGTGGCGGTCGCCGCCACGCTGTCGCCCGCGATGGCATTGGTGAGTGCCGCGCTGAACTTCCCTGCGTCTGCCGCAGTCGTGCCGTCGTAGATCTTTGTCTGTGCTGTGACTGTACCAAGGGTCAATGCACGCTTCGTGATTGTGCCTTTGCCCTGCGCGGTGTCGGCGATACTGTAGTTCCCCGCGCCTGTACCTCCGAGCGCGACTCCCGTGTAGCTCACTTTATTTGCCCCAGCGACGTTCTTGTCGTTGTACGTCGCGCCCGCGGCGGTCGCCGACACGCTGTTTTCCTCGCCCGCAACGATATTGCCGAGCGTCGCGCTGAACTGTGCGGCGTCTGCGTTCATATTGCCGTCGTAGGTCTTCGTCTGTGCCGCGACTGCGTCAAATGTCAGCGCACGGCGCGTAATCGTACCCGTGCCCTGTGCTACTGCGTCGAGACTGTAGTTCCCCGCATCCGCTCCTCCGAGCGCGACGCCCGTGTAATTGACCGTATTTGCCCCCGCGACATCCTTGCTGTTGTACGCCGCGCCCGTGGCGGTCGCCGCCACGCTGTCGCCCGCGATGGCATTGGTGAGTGCCGCGCGGAACTTCCCTGCGTCTGCAGCTGTCGTGCCGTCGTAGGTCTTCGTCTGCGCCGCGACTGCGCCGAGCGTCAGCTCACGGCGAGAGATTGTGCCCGCGCCCTCTGCGGTCGTGGCGACGGTATAGTTCGCCGCTCCCGTGCCCGTGAGCGCAAGCCCCGTGTAGGTGACCTTGCTTGCCGTTGCAACATTCTTGCTGTTGTATGCCGCGCCTGTGGCGGTCGCCGTGACAAGGCTCTCCTCGCCCGTGACGACGTTATTCAGCGTCGCGCTGAACTGCGCGGCGTCAGCGTTCGTATTGCCGTCGTAGGTCTTCGTCTGCGACGCGACGCCGCTCATGGTCAGCACGCGCGGCGCAATCCTGTATGTGCTGCCGATGAGGTCATAGCCGAACGCATCACTGTAGATACCGCTCGCATCGCGTGTACCGACATTCTTCTCAAGGGGAGTATCCGAAAGGATGTGCGCGTCCCCGTCCCCGAATGTTTTGCCGTCGTAGGTCTTCTCAAGTCGCTTCGTGCCCTTCATCAGAGCCGTGAGCATGGGCGTGGTCTTGCCGTCGTAGATGCGCCACGGCGTTCCCTTGCCGCCCGCAGTCGCGACGAGGGCGTTGCCGTTCTCGTCCTTCCAGTCCGTGTATGTCGCCGCCTTCTTCATATCCTCCAGACTGTGCTTTGCGACGTCAACCTCTTCTGTGCCATTTTTCGATTCGCCGACCGCGTGGGCGATAAAAGTCGGCGAACAACCCTGCGTTACACTGCCCGCCTTCCATACGGCATGGCTGACCGAGGTGCCGTCCGCCTGTCCCACAATGCCGCCAACGGTCTGGGCTTCACCCTGCCCCGGCAGACCATCTCGCGCCACAGTTCCCGTATGCAGGGCGTTCTGCACGGTGCTGTTCTTCATGGCTCCCGCAATGCCGCCGATGAACGCATCGCTCCCATCTCCAGCTCCTATGATCTCGCCTGCATTCCAGACATTCTGAAGGGTAACGCGCTCCCCCGCGCCCACAATACCGCCGACATACGTGCCCGCATCGACTTTCCCTGCATTGTAGGCATTGCAGATCGTGCCGTACTTCGCCGTCCCCACAATGCCGCCGAAATAATCCGATCCACTGACCACGCCGCTAAAGGAGACATTCCGAATGAGAGTCCTCTCTGCAGCCCCCACAATGCCGCCGACATGAGTATCCCCCCTCACATAGCCGTCCACGATGGAGAGATTCTCGACGCGCGCCCCGTTGACATTGCCAAACAGACCGATATAGCTGTCTTCGTCAGCATCCCTTCGATTGATGTGAAGATGCTCTATCGTGTGTCCGACGCCGTCGAATCGTCCTTTAAACTCAGGACCGCTGCTGCCATTGCCGCCAATCGGCATGAATCCCTCCGGGTCGTGGTATCCTATGTGATTCCATCCACTTGTTTCGCCCGCATTGATGTCGCCGGCGAGCATATATCTGCCGCGCAGATTCGCCTCGATATGCTGCAGTTCGTAGACATCGTGCACGCGCATATAGTCATAGTCTGCATGAGGAGCGCCGTTGAGGCGCTGAACAAACCATCCGCGCGATTTTGCAGATGCCTTGCGATGGTCGGCAGCCGTGCTCGCATAGTCGGAGACCTGATACGGCGTCGGTGTAGTACCGACCTTGATGTTCTTCGTTATCTTACTCCCGACATCGTAGCCGATATGCGGCGCAGCTTCGCTGCGAATCGTGACCGCGTTGCCCGTGAGCGCCGTGCCGTTTGTGTCCGTCACAGCATCCGTATTGAGGACGGTGACGTTCTTGCCCTCGATGTAGAGTTTCGCCGTCTTGACCGTACCGAGGTTCAGCACGTCGCCCGTCTGCGCGGTCGCAGAGAGCGGACTCGTGCCGTTTGCCTTGAATGTGTTCGTCGCTGTGGCAATGTCAGCGGGGTTCGCCGTCGAGAGGTAGAGTGCACCCGTATTGACCTCAGAGCCTTTTGCAAAGAGGATGCCGTGCGGGTTGACAAGGTAGACGTTCCTGCCGCCCTCGATCGTGCCGTAGATGTTCGACGCGCCCTCGCCCGTGACGAGGTTCAGATAGTCGCGCGTCTGATTGCCGCCGTCGAAGCGTACCTTCTCGTTCTGCTCGATGGAGAAGTCCTCCCAGCGGAGGATATTGTGCGCGGTCTTGCCCGCGATGTCCATGACCGCGCCGCCCGTTGAAATATTCGCCTCTCCTGCATTCGCTGCGGCGTTCGCGCCCTCGATGGGCAGCGCATACGCCGTCTGCACGGCAAAGGGCGCGGCGAGTGCGCCCGCGAAGATGGCACAGGCGATGGCGCGATAAAACTGCTTTGCATGATGATGTTTCATTTAACTCATCCTTTCTGTCGGGAAATCTTTCTTGCGTTTAACAATGTTTCGATTTGCACAAGGTGTTTACGGATTTTTGCTTCTATACTCATCGGCTTCGCACACCTCGGAAGGTGCGTTTTTTGCCGCCGTCGCCGGCGGCACAGACAGAGATCAAGAGAGGTGCGACGCTCCTCTGTCCCATATAGTATTCTTCGTTAAGACCAAAGACCTTTTCTCTATTATTTTCTCACATTTATACAAAATAGCAATAAAAGTTGGCACAAGCGCCGAAAGTATGTCATGAACGCAAAAGAGGGAAATCCATGCTTGCAAATCCGCAGGGATTTCCCTAGAATATGATGAGGAGGTCGTACGATGAATATTGCTGTACCGGACGATATGCCGGAAGATCTGAACCGGCTCTGCAGGCTTCTCGAAAGCGTATGCGCCGAGCATACGCCGCGCCCTATGATTCGCTATGTCGATGCCGACGGGCGTCGCTGCTCGTTTCATCTGACGGACGGCACGCTGCTGCCGATTGCCACGCGCCGCAAAAGCGAGGTCGAGCGCATCTACCGCGCCTATATGCTGAAGAAGATGCGTGCGGAATTTCTGTCATAGGAGAAGATTCATGCAGCTATCACCGATGATCGAACTCATGCAGTATCCGTTTGCCGTACCGCTGGTAACGCTTCTCTATACGGCGGTTCACATCCTGCCCGTCAATCTGACCCGTCTTTATATCTTTCGCCGATATCTGCGTTTTGCTCCGCTGCCGATCATTGCGGGGCTGCTCCTGCTCACGGGGATCGAGGCGGTCATCCAGATCGAGGCGGTCACGGTGTTTTCGCGGCGCATCGCCTTTCCTTTTCTCTTTTTTATCTTCTTCTATCTGCTCGCGATGACGCGTGTGCCGATCGGCAAGCAGATCTGCATCCTCATCCCTCCGGGGCTCATTTGGTTCGCCATGCAGACGGTGATCTATGCCGTAGAGGATGCCTACCCGCTCTTTGATGTGCCGTTCCTGCTCTCGGGGCTTTGCACGATTGTCTGCCTCCCCATCGCTGTGCCGCTTTTTCTCTACTATGGACGCACGATTGCCGCGCCGCTCCTGGCGGACGATTCCTTTGATGCGGTATGGACGCCGCTCGCGTGGCTCGGTACGCTGATTCTCGTGCTCACGATTCTGCTCTCGCCGTTCAATGACCTGCGCACACATACGGCGCTCTTCGTTCGTCTGAGCGGGGCGGTCGGCGGCTTCTGCTGCATCGGCCTGGCGCTCTATGCCATGAATGCGCGGCTGCGTCAGCGTGCGCTCTGCGAACAGGTGGCACGCGAGGCGGAGATGGCGGCGATCACGCGGCAGAATACGGCGCAGATGGAGGAAAACGCTCGCACGACACGCGCGTTTCGCACGCAGTTCACTGAGATGATCGCTGCGGCGCAGGAACTGCTCGCACGGGGGGACGCTGCGGGCATCGAGCGACTGATGGGCGCGGCTGCGTCTGCAATTCAAACGCGCTATGCACCCGTCTGTGCGAATGAGACGGTAAATATTCTCATCGGCTATTGGCAGCCGATCTTTGCACGGCTCGGCGTGCAGCCGGAGTACCGCATCGACATCGGCGCGGAAAATCCCCTTGACCCGCTCGATCTGACGGCGATCCTCGGTAATCTGCTCGCCAACGCCGCCGAGGCGTTGGAACGCCTCGCGCCCGATGCCCCGCGCCTCCTGCGGCTCGCACTCGTCCATCAAGGGGACACGCTCTTTCTGACCGCGGACAACAGCTATGACGGAGAGCTGCGCTACGATGCGGCGGGCAACCTGCTCTCTGCAAAGCGCGGCAACGCAGAGCGCGGCATTGGCATGGAGAGCATCCGCACGAGTCTTGCACGCTATGACGGCACGATGGAGATTGCGCCGGAGGACGATCTCTTCGCGGTGTCCATCGTGCTGCGAACGACACAGGACAGAGCGGCAAATATCATGCCGATGCGTACGGACGGCTGCGGGGAGGCGAAACATCATGACTGACGCAGAGATTCGGCTGCTCTACACGCTCGTGTGTGCGCCGCCCTTTGACCTGCTCGTTTTCTATGTCTTTCACGATCAGCTGCGCTTTGCGCGGATCTATGTCGTCTGCGGCTATATGCTCGTGCTCGCGCTGACACAGGCCGCACAGATGTCCTTGCCGCTCGATATGTCGCTCGTCGCACTTCTCTGCCGCCCGCTCGCTCTCTTCTATATGCTTCTCGTGATCCGCGATCAGGCGCTGCGGGTAATATCCATCGCCCTGCTCGTCTATCCGCTGCTGATGCTTGCGGGAACGCTCGGCACGATGACGGAGCATTTCTTTGGCGCAGGACTGCCTCCGGGGCTATGGAAATGCCTGCTCATCCCCATGATGTTTCTCCTCGTCCTGCCCGCCGCGCTGCATACGATCCGCCACTTGCTCATGCCGATGCTGTCCGTTGATGATCGGCGGCTCTGGCTCTATCTCAGCGGCTACGAGGTGATTCTCGTCGCGCTCGCCGTCGCCGCCGATCCGGCGAATACGTCGGTGCAGCCGACGATCCTCGCTGCGCGGCTCTTGCTCCCGCTCGCTCTCGTCCAATATCTGCGCGTGTCCACCCTCCTCACGCGCTATGCAGAGGAGGGAAATGCACTGCATCAGCAGCAGCTTCATGAGCAGATGATTCGCATGTCCGAAGAGGCGCACTATCAGACGATGCTCGACCTCTGGCGCAGCTCGCGCCGCATGCGCCACGACCTCAGACACCACATGACGATGATCGCGCAGCTCGCGCATGAGGAGAGCCGCGAGCGCCTGAAAGCGTATCTCGACGATCTCGCCGAGCAGTTCGCAGAGCAAAAATCAGAGGAACGCAAGTAAGCTACACGCACAAACGTCCACCTTGTGGACATTGTGCGCCGCCCTTACAGAAGCCTAGCCAATCGGTCTGCACCTTCGGCTTGACCTCTTGGGGCTTCATGGTAAACTTTCAGATCTCGCCCCAAACGCCGTCGCGATAAAGGCGCACGAGGCGCATCGCATGGATGTCTCCCGTCCGAACGGGCGCATCCGTATAGACGCGGATGTAGTTCGCCGTAAGTCCGTCCGTGACGCCCTCGCGCTCCGTCTCGAAGAGAACGGGCATCTCTGTGCCGAGAAAGGCGGCGTGAAACGCCTCGCTCTTCTTTGCGGCGAGCGCCTGCATGCGATGCACGCGCGCCTTCTTCTCCGCCTCGGGAACCTGCGCGGCAAACGCGGCCGCCGGCGTGCCTCGGCGCGGCGAGTAGGGGAATACATGCATGCGTGCGAAGTTCATGCGCTCGACGAAAGCAAGGCTTTCCTCGAAGAGCTCCTGCGTCTCGCCCGGAAAGCCCACGATGATGTCCGTCGAGATGGCGACGCCGGGCACGGCACGTTCGACGCGTTCGATGAGCGCGGCGAACTTCGCCGTATCGTAGTGACGGTTCATCGCGCGAAGCACTTCATCCGATCCCGCCTGCAGCGGCAGATGAAGATGCCCGGCGAAGCGCTCCTCCTGCGCGAGGAGTGCGAGCAGATCGTCCGACAGCTCGATCGACTCCAAAGAGCCGAGGCGCAGACGCTTGAGTCCCGGCAGGGAAAGAACAGCGCGCACGGCGTCGGCAAGCGTCACATCGCCGAGGTCGCGCCCGTAGCAGCCGAGGTGGATGCCCGTCAGGACGATCTCCTTGAAGCCCATGGCGAGGAGCTTCGCCGCCTCGCGCCGCACGCTCTTCAAGAGGCGCGAGCGCACGGGGCCGCGCGCGTAGGGAATGATGCAAAACGAGCAGAAATTCTCGCAGCCCTCCTCAATTTTCAGAAAAGCACGCGTTCTCGCGGGCGCACCGAAGAGCGGGATGTCCTCGAACTCGGAGGCGTGCATGATGTCGCCCGTGCCGTCGAAGACGCCCGCCTCACGCGCCGCTCGCTCCACGTGATCGACGATCGCCGCACGCTCCTTCGTGCCGAGCACGACGCGCACGCCCTCGATCGCGCGGATCTCCTCGGGTGCGACCTGCGCATAGCAGCCCGTCACGGCGATGACGGCTCGCTCGTTCAGGCGGCGCGCACGGCGGATGAGCTGGCGCGACTTCTTCTCGCCGAGACTCGTGACCGAGCATGTATTGATGACGTAGACGTCCGCCGCCTCGTCGAAGGGGACGATGGCGTAGCCGCGCTGCCGGAAAACCCCCTCCATCGTCTCCGTTTCAAACTGATTGACCTTGCAGCCCAAGGTCGTCAATGCTGCTTTTGGCAAAACCTAAATCTCCTTTTTCATACTGCACGAGCGCGAGCGCGACGATCGCCGCCGTATCGACGCGCAGGATGCGCCGACCAAGCGTCACGGCAGAAAAGCCGTGCGCGACTGCAAGCTGCGCCTCCGCCTCATCGAAGCCGCCCTCCGGCCCAACGAGCATGAAGATGCGCCGCGCTTCTGAATCCGAAAGAACCGTGCGCAGTTCCCGCCGCTCTTCCATCTCGTAGAAAAAAAGGCGCAGGGCATATTCCGCTGCCCCCTGCCCTTCCATCGCCGCGCGAAGGGGCACGATCGGCATCACCTCGGGGATGCGCGTGCGCCCGCACTGCTTCGCCGCCTCCGCTGCGATCTTCTGCCAGCGCTCCACGCGTGCACGTGCCTTCTTTTCGTCGTAGCGCACGACGACGTTCTGACTGAGCACGGGACGGATGCACGCGACGCCGAGTTCCGTCGCCTTCTGCACGATGAAGTCCATGCGGTCGCCCTTGGGCAGGCACTGGAAAAGCTCGATTTCCGCCTGCGATTCCGCCGCTTCCGACAGTCGCCGGACGAGTCGAAGCTGCACCCTGCCATCTGCAAAGCCCGCGACCTCGGCCTCAGCCGAGCCGCCCGCACCATCGGCAACGAGGAGCTTCTCGCCAAGCTTGGCGCGCATGACGCGCTGCAGATGGTGCGCGTCCGCGCCCCGCACTTCCATCGTGTCCGCGATCTCGCCTTCGAGAAAGACGCGCCTCATCGCGCTCCGCCCCCTTTGACGATGATGGCCGCCCAACCCTTTTCCTGCTCGATCTTCTCAACGGAAAAACCATGCCGGCCTGCGGCTTCCACGACATCCGCCAGACGATCCTCGATGATGCCCGACAAGAGCATCGTGCCGCCCGCCGCCAGAGATCCCTTCACCTCGCCGAAAAGGCGCACGATGATGTCGGCGATGATGTTCGCAATGATGAGATCCGCCTCGCCCGCAACGCTCTTTAGAAGATCGCTTCGCTCCGTGTGCACGACGTCCTCTGCGCCGTTCTGGCGCACGTTCTCGCGGGCGACGCGCACGGCGACAGTGTCGAAGTCCACGGCTTCGACCCTCTTTGCACCGAGCTTCGCCGCGACGATGGCGAGCACGCCCGAACCCGTGCCGACGTCGAACACCGTCATGCCCGGCCGAACGAGGTCTTCGAGCGCACGGATGCACAGGGATGTCGTCGCATGCTGCCCCGTGCCGAATGCCGCGCCCGGATCAAGCTCCACGACGATTTCCCCCGCCTTGGCTTCGTATTCTTCCCACGTCGGCTTAATGACGGTGCGCGCGCCGATTTTTTCCGTATGGAAGAACTCCTTCCACGTCTCTGCCCAATCCTCGTCGGCGACCGCCTTCCACGAAACCGCGCCCGCGCCCTTGTCGATTCCATGAGCCGTCAGGCCGTCCAGCCGCGCGGCAAGGGTCTGCAGCTTTCCCTCAAGCTCCTCGTCGAGCGCCCAGTACGCCTTGACGCGCACGACCTCCGTTTCCTCGCTCTCCTTGAGATCCGTATAATCCCAGAGTCCCGAACGAATGTATTCATTCAAGAGCGCCGGATCTTCGATGACCACGCCCGCAGCACCCAATTCCTGCAAGATTTCCGACACAAGATCCATCGCCTCGTGCGACGTATCCACGCTCACTTCCGCCCACTGCAAAAAGCATCGCTCCTTTCTCATTTGTTACCATCATACAATAACAAGCCCCTGCACGCAAGAAAAAGCCCCCGCCCGAAGGCGAGGGACATGCAGTGCTGCATCGAGAATTTGTCGACGACGAGAGGAAAGCGCAGATGGGCGGCTGAATTTATCCGTGATTCCTTACAACCCCAGAGCCGCATCGCGCGTCTCGCTTCCCTTGTACATGAGATAGAGAAACGCCTCGATCGCAGGCAGATCGCCCGTGTTCGTGCTGCGCGATTCCAGAGACAGCAGCTGTCCGTCGCTCGTGTAAATCTCCTCCTCAAGTGTCAGGCGGAAACTGCCATGCCTTTCGCGCAGCAAATTGCCCGAAAAGCGCTCGACGAGGATGTACTTGCAGCCGGCGGCGCGTGCGGCGGCGAAAAGCGATTCCTGTGTCCCGCCTTGCGAGGAAAATACCGTCGGCGCATAGCGGACGTCGAGCGCATCGTGCACGGCACGCTCGATGTACGGCGCATCCTGTGCGAGCGCCTCGGGCAGGTCAAAGGACGGCGCCGCGACGTAAAGGCCGTCCGCAAGCTCGTGCGGCGTGCCGCAAAACAGCTCGTGCGGCGAATCCGTCTGCACCGCATCATAGTAGCAGCGCAGCGCCTCATCGAAGTAGAGCGCCATCTCATGATGGAAGCGATCCTCGCGCGTCCGCGGCTTCCAGACGATCTTCTCGCCGAATTGCACGAAACCTTTTCCCAAAGACTGCAAGACGGCAGCGACGGGATCGGCCTGCATGACGATGCGCGTGAAATGAAGCTTCGTTTCGTAGAGCCGTGCAAACTTCTCGTCGCCGACAGCAGGCGCACCAAAGGTGATGACGTGAAGCTGCTCGGGCGGCACGCCGAGATCAGCGAGGCGCGCCGCCGTCACGAGAGACGCCGCACCGCCGAGGCTGTGACCCGTCAGATAGAGCACTTCTTCCGGATGCTCCTTGAGTTCATCTGCCAGCGCTTCTCCCGCTGTCCGATTGCCGAACTCCGGCATCTCCTCCGTAAAGAGCGCCGCCATGACGAAATCGTTGAATCCCTTGTGGACGTGCGGCAGATCTCGGGCGTCGCTTCCGGCTGCAACGGCAGTGAACTCCGCCGGGCTAGTTCCGCCGAAGGGAACGACGGAAAGGCGCAGATCGACCTCGATATCCTTCTTGTTCTCCGTGCCGGGGAAGGAAAGCACGGCGATGCGCCTGCCGTCTGCAAGCGTCTTTCGTGCCAGATGGACACGCCCCTCTGCAGCTCGCGTCGACGTGCTGCGGCTCTGGAAATCCCAGGCTGTCTCCTTGAGCCAGCTGCGCACAAGGAGAGCGCCGTCATCGGAATAGGAGGCGGATGAAACGAGCGCGGCAAGCAGGTCGATCTCCGGCTCTTCCTGCGCTGAGGCCGACAGCGGCAAGAATGCAAGGCAAAAGAAAAGCAGCGCCGAAACCAAGGGCAGGAATCGCCGCTCTGCAAAATTCTTTCGTTCCATCTCAACCCCTCCCCCGACAAAATGTTCGCTCCTTTTGGGAAAGTGTATGATAAAAAAAGAGGAAACTACACGCACAAACGTCCACTTCGTGGACATTGTGCGCCGCCCTTACAGAAGCCTAGCCAATCGGTCTGCACCTTCGGCTTGACCTCTTGGGGCTTCATGGTAAAATCAATAGAAGTCGTATTAAGAACGACTCTTATTGATTTTCCCCTCGGCAATCATAGTGCAGGAGCATCCGCCCGATTATCACGATGCGCCTTTTTCTGCATGTCGCTTCAGCCAGGCTGCCGCATACGAGCACGAAGCATCCTTCACCAGCTTTCCGCCGCGCCGCTCGATCTCCGCAACGGCTCTCGCGACAAGGTTGCCCGCGATGCCCTGCCCCTGCAGCGAGGCGTCAACTTCCGTATGGAAAATATCGTAGACTCCCGGCGCTGCTTCCGAAAAATCCGCGCGGGCGAGCACGACGCCATCCGCACTCTTGTATACGATGCTGTTTCCTTCCGTCTGAAAATCCATGTCTGCCTCCTTATGCAAGACCAAGCCTCAAGGCAGGGACTTCGCCTCGGCGACCGGCCAGAACACGACCATCGCCTTGCCCTTGATGAGATCGTAGGGGACGAAGCCGACGTCGGCGAAGCGACTGTCTTCCGAATTGTTGCGGTTGTCTCCCATGACGAAGATGTGCCCAGCGGGCACCGTCGACAGCGGGTAGTTCGTCAGTGTCTTTTCGAGGATGTAGTCCTCGTTCAACAGTTGCTGATTCAAAAACACCTTGCCATCCTTGATCTCGATCGTGTCACCGGGCACGGCGATCACACGCTTGATGAAGTCGCGGCTCGGGTCGCGCGGATAGCGGAAGACGATGATTTCATTGCGCTCCGGCTCCCTCATGCGGTAAATGAACTTGTTGACGACGAGGCGCTCGCGTGACTGCAGGGTCGGCCGCATGGACGGGCCGTCCACGACATAAAGCTCCACGATGAACTGGCGGATGATGAAGGCGAGCACGACGGCGACGACGATCGCTACGAGCCAATCCTTGACTTCTTCTCCCAACGAACTCATAAAATACCTCCTGAAAAGGAAATAGGGACTGCGAAAGGAAAATGCCCAGCCGGCATTCCCCAAGGCAGTCCCCATGATGTGCTTCAGCGCTTCTCGCGAATGCGAGCTGCCTTACCCGTAAGGTTGCGCAGGTAATAGAGCTTCGCACGGCGCACAATGCCGCGGCGCATGAGCTGGATCTTGTCAAGACGCGGCGAATGTACCGGGAAAGTACGCTCGACACCGACGCCGTAGGAAATGCGGCGCACGGTGAACGTCTCGCGCACGCCGGTACCCGAGCGCGCGATGACGACGCCCTCGAACGCCTGGATGCGCTCACGCGTTCCCTCGACGACCTTGACGTGCACACGCACCGTATCGCCAGGAGCGAACTCGGGGATGTCGGAGCGCAGCTGTTCCTGCTCCAAAGCCTGAATGATGTTCATTTGTTTTCCTCCTTAATCTCAGACGTTCGTAAGAGAGCCTTTTCTCCCCCAGAGGACCGCCCGTATGCTCGCCTATTTTATCACAAAAAACGGGCAATTTCAACCACTTCTGCAAGAAGTTTTTTTCGCAGGATACTGTCGCTGCATCGCTTCTCGCACTTCTTCACGACGCACGACGCCTCAGAGCACCTTCGACAGGAAGTTCTTCGTCCGCTCTTCTTTCGGATGCTCGAACACTTCTTTCGGTACGCCCTGCTCGATGATCCGCCCGTCGTCAACGAAGAGCAGGCGGTCGCCGACTTCACGCGCAAAGCCCATCTCGTGCGTGACGATGACCATCGTCATGCCCTCGGCGGCCAGGGAGCGCATGACGTCCAAGACCTCCTTGACCATCTCGGGATCGAGAGCGCTCGTCGGCTCATCGAAGAGCATGAGGCGCGGCTTCATCGCGAGCGCACGCGCGATGGCGACACGCTGTTGCTGACCGCCCGAAAGCTGCTCGGGATAGGCCTCCGCCTTGTCTGCCAGGCCGACTTTCTCCAGGAGCATACGCGCGTCCTTCTCCGCCTCTTCGCGTGCGGTCTTTCTGACCTTGCGCGGCGCAAGCGTGATATTGTCCAGAACCGTCATGTGCGGAAAGAGGTTAAATCGCTGGAACACCATGCCGACCTCGGCGCGCACGCGATTGATGTCGGCTGCGGAAAGCTCCTTGCCGTCGATGGAGATCTTTCCCTTGGACGGCACATCGAGGTAGTTGATCGAGCGCAGGAGCGTCGACTTGCCCGAGCCGGACGGCCCTATGATGACGACGACCTCCTTGTCCGCGACTTCGAGGTCGATGCCTTTCAGGACGAGGTTGTCGCCGAATGCCTTGTAAAGCCCTTTAATGCTTATCATCGGTTCTGAACCTCCGTTCGAGATAGGCCACGAGCTGCGAGATGGAAAGCGTCATCACGAGATAAATGATGGCGACGCAAGGCCAGATTTCCAGTGAGCCGTAGGTGCGGGCAATGATGAGCTGGCCGCTTCGCGTCAGTTCTTCAAAGCCGATGACCGAGACGAGCGACGAATCCTTCAAAAGTGCGATGAACTCGTTGCCGATCTGCGGTATGACGCGCTTGACCGCCTGCGGCAGGATGATGTGCCACATCGTCTGCAGCCACGTCATGCCTAGGGAGCGCCCCGCTTCCATCTGCCCCTTGTCGATCGACTGGATGCCCGAGCGGAAGATCTCGGCGACATAGGCGCCGCTGTTGATGCTGCA
Source organism: Selenomonas sp. CM52 (assembly GCF_000292955.1). Lineage (NCBI taxonomy): Bacteria > Bacillati > Bacillota > Negativicutes > Selenomonadales > Selenomonadaceae > Selenomonas > Selenomonas sp. CM52. The sequence continues at coordinate 21,125 of NZ_ALNM01000015.1, read as the reverse complement.
CGCCGTGATCGCCGCGAAGAACGGGTCGACGCGCTGCCCCGAGATGACGGGAAGTGCGAAGTAGATCAAAAAGATCTGCACCAGGAGCGGCGTGCCGCGCAGAAAGTCAATGTACGCCATCGCCAGAAGGCGCAGCGGCTTGACCTGCGAGATGCGCGCCACGCCGACGACGAGGCCGATGACGACGCCGAGCGCGACGGAAATCGCCGTGATCTTTATCGTCACAAGTGCGCCGATGAGCAGGACGGGGAAAGAGCTCACCGCCAGATCGAAATCAAAATTCATGCCTGCACCTCACGACTGTCCTCACTCGGCCTTCTGCCCGAACCACTTCTTGTAAATCTCGTCGTACTTGCCATTTTCCTTGAGCTTCTTCAAGGCTTCGTCGACCTTCTTCTGCAGCTCCTGATTGTCCTTCGCCATGGCGATGCCGTAGTCCTCGGAGGTCAGAAGCTCGTTGACGACGCGCACATCCTTCTCGCCGCTCTTGGCAATGTAATAGTCGTTGACCGGGCGATCGTTGACGACAGCCTGCACGCCGCCCGCCTTCAGCTCAAGGAAGGTGTCCGCCGAGCTGTTCAGCTCCTTGACCTGAATGTCCGGATTTTTCTTGACTTCCTTCGCACTCGTCGTGCCGATCTGCACGGCGACCGTCTTGCCCGCGAGATCCTTGAAGCCGTTGATGTCTTTGTTGTCCTTCTTGACGACGATCGTCAGACCCGACTGATAATAAGGCTCCGAGAAGAGCACGTTCTTCTTGCGCTCGTCGTTGATCGTCATGCCCGAGATCGCGATGTCGATGTTCTTCGACACGAGTGCCGGAATCAAGCCGTCGAAATTGATGTTCTGGATGTCCGCCGTCATGCCCATCTCTTCTGCCACGGCACGCGCGAGATCCATGTCGAAACCCTCGTACTCCTTGCCGTTCTCACCTTGGAACTCGAAAGGCGCGAAGTCCGCATTCGTGCCGACGCGCAGCGTCTTCGACGCCGAACCCGAATCCCCCGAGCCGCCGCAGCCCGCAACGGCGAAAGAAGCTGCCGCCAGAAGTCCGACAGCACCGAGCAGCATTTTCTTCATCTTCATGAAAGAATCCCCCTCCTAAAAACAAACACCCTATAAAAGCAACATAAAGAAGCTCGGGATGACCCGAGCTCTCTCGCATCGTGTAACATTATAACACAGATTGTACTGCCTGCAAACAATTTAAGCGGAAGTCTTTTCCCTATTCACTCTCTCGGCATGGCAAGACGCAGTGCTTCCGCGAGCGTCGCCGCACCGAAGAGGTCGATGCCTTTTATGCTCTTGAGGCGCTCGGCATTCTTCTGCGGCAGGACGGCGGCGCGAAAGCCGAGCTTGGCGGCTTCCTTCAAGCGCACGTCGGCCTGGCTGACGGCACGGATCTCGCCCGACAGGCCGACTTCGCCGAAGACGATCGCCTTCGGACGCACGAGGCGGTTGGCGAAGGACGACGCCATGGCGACGCAGAGGCCGAGGTCTGCGGCAGGCTCGTCAATCTTGATGCCGCCCGCGACCTTGACGTAGACATCGCATGCGCCGATGGGAAGCTTGACGCGCTTTTCGAGGACGGCCAAGAGAAGCTGGATGCGCTTGACGTCGACCGAGTCCGCCGTGCGCCTCGGCGGCATGTAAGGCGTTTCGGCGACAAGCGACTGGATCTCGACAAGAAGGGGCCGCGTTCCCTCGACCGTCGGCACGACGACCGTGCCGCTGTCCGGCTCGCGGTCGGACAAAAAGAGCTTCGAAGCGTCGGGCACGTCGGCAAGCCCCGTATCGCGCATCTCAAAGAGGCCAAGCTCGTTCGTGCTGCCGAAGCGGTTCTTGACGGCGCGCAGGATGCGAAACTGCGCATTGCGCTCGCCTTCGAAATAGAGCACGGTGTCGACGATGTGCTCAAGGACGCGCGGCCCCGCGAGCGTGCCGTCCTTCGTGACATGACCGACGACAAAGGCGGCGATGCCGTACGTCTTCGCAAGGCGCAGAAGCTCGACGCTGCACTCGCGCACCTGGCTGACGCTGCCCGGCGCACTCGTCACATCAGGGCGAAAAATCGTCTGGATGGAGTCGATGACGAGAAGTTCCGGCTTGACCGTCTCGATGTGCACTGTGATGCGCTCAAGGTTCGTCTCGCTGACAACGAAGAGATCGTCGGCAATCGCACCGAGGCGGTCGGCCCTCATGCGCACCTGGCGCGTGCTCTCCTCGCCCGTCACATAGAGCACGCGCTTTCCTCCCCGCGCGATCTCAGCCGCCACGCGAAGTGTGAGGCTCGACTTGCCGACGCCCGGATCGCCGACGATCAAGACCATCGAGCCGGGAATCACGCCGCCGCCCAAGACGCGGTCAAGCTCTCCCGATCCCGTCAAGAAACGCGGCATGTCCTCGACTGCGACATCGCCGACAGCGACGGGACGCGCGCCGTCGGAAAGCCCGAGGCGCAGACCGCCCTCAGCCGATTCGGGCACGATCGTCTCCTCGACGAGCGTGTTCCACGCGCCGCAGCCCGGACACTTGCCCACCCACTTGGACGTATCGTAGCCGCACGCCTGACAGACGAACGCCGTCTTTTTCTTCTTCGCCAAATTCATTCCGCCTTTCCGCGCTTCATCAGCGAGCGCCGCAGAAAGCGCAGCAGCGAACGGACAAGCCAGAGAGGCGCCCACGCCGCATTGACGAGCATGTTCCAGACAGAGGCTGCTCCGCCCGGCGCAAGCTTATTGCGCTGCGCCCGCACGAAGCGCCTTCTCCTTCTTCGCCTTCGCCGCGTCCTTCGGCTGTTTCCGGACGAAATCAAGACGGTCGCCAACCTTCTTGACGTAGATCGTATCGCCGCGTCCAAAATCGCCCTTCAAGAGCCTTTCGGCGATCTCGTCCTCGACGAGCTTCCGGATCGCACGCTTCAGCGGACGTGCCCCGTACTTGAAATCCGTGCCGTTTTCGACGAGCTTCGACTTCGCCGCAGGGCTGACCTCAAGCGCCATGCCTTTTTCCGACAGACGAGCCTCGACTTCGCGCAGCATGATGTCGACGATCTTCGTCAGTTCTTCCTTGCCGAGCGGACGGAAGACGAGCATCTCGTCGACGCGGTTCAAAAACTCGGGGCGAAAGACGCGCTTGACCTCCTCAAAGACGCGCGACTTGCCCTTTTCGTAAGCGTCGCCGAGCGTCTGCACCCCCGCCGTGAAGCCGAGCGACGTCGACTGTTTGAGATAGTCGGCGCCCGCGTTCGAAGTCATGATGATGACCGTGTTCTTGCAGTCGACCGTGCGCCCCTGCGCATCCGTCAGCCGCCCGTCGTCCAAGACCTGCAGCAGCACGTTGAAGAGGTCAGGGTGCGCCTTCTCCACCTCGTCAAGCAAGATGATCGAATACGGGTGGCGGCGCACGGCCTCGGTCAGCTGGCCGCCCTCTTCATAGCCCACATAGCCCGGGGGGGCGCCGACAAGCTTCGACACCGTATGCTTTTCCATGTATTCGGACATGTCAAAGCGCACGATGGCCTCATCTGTGCCGAAAAGCGATTCCGCCAAGGCGCGCGCGAGTTCCGTCTTGCCGACGCCCGTCGAGCCGAGAAAGAGGAACGAGCCGATGGGACGCTTCGGGTCTTTAAGTCCCGCGCGTGCGCGGCGCACCGCCTTGGCGACCGCCGTCACGGCTTCTTCCTGTCCCACGACGTGCGCCGTCAGAATCTGCTCAAGATGAAGCAGGCGCTCCGACTCCTTCGCGGCGATGTCCTTCACGGGGATGCCCGTCCAAAGCCCGACGGCATCGGCGATGTCGTCCGCCGTGACCGTGACCTCCTTCATCTCGCGCTCCTGCCAGCGTTCCTTGGCAGCGGCAAGATCCTCTTTGAGCGCACTCTCCTCATCGCGCAGGGCCGCCGCACGCTCGTAGTCCTGCAGTTTGATCGCCGTGTCCTTCTCGACGCCGAGCTTCTTCAGACGCTCTTCCAGACGCTTGATGGACGTCGGCAGAACGACGGTCTTCATGCGTGACTTCGACGCCGCCTCGTCCATGAGGTCGATCGCCTTGTCAGGCAGACAGCGGTCGGGAATGTAGCGATGCGACAGGCGCACCGCCGCCTTCAAGGCCTCGTCCCGAATCTTCGCATGGTGAAACGCCTCGTACTTCGGGCGCAGTCCGTGGAGGATCTTCTCCGCCTCCTCCGTCGTCGGCTCCTCGACGAGGATGCTTTGGAAACGCCGCTCCAGCGCCGAATCCTTCTCGAAATACTTCTTGTACTCCTTCAGCGTCGTCGCGCCGATGATCTGCACCTCGCCGCGCGAAAGGGGCGGCTTCAGGATGTTCGCGGCATCGAGCGATCCTTCCGCTGCGCCCGCGCCGATGAGCGTGTGCATCTCGTCGATGAAGAGGATCACATTGCCGCTCTTCATGACCTCGTCGATGATACCCTTCAAACGTTCCTCAAACTCGCCGCGGTACTTCGCGCCCGCCACGAGTCCTGCCATCGGCAGGGACACGATGCGCTTTTGCTGCAGGAGGCGCGGCACGGCGCCCGTGGCGATGCGTGCGGCAAGCCCTTCCGCGACTGCCGTCTTGCCGACGCCCGGCTCGCCGATGAGGATCGGATTGTTCTTCGTGCGCCGCGACAAAATCTGCACGACGCGCTCGATCTCCTTCTCCCTGCCGATGACGGGGTCGAGCTTGCCCTCCCGCGCCATCCGATTGATGTCCCTACCGTACTTGTCGAGGAGCGGCGTGCTCGCAGCGGCCTCTCCCTGCGCGGGAGTAGTGGCGCGGCGGCGGCGATCGGGCGCGGGAAGCTCCGCGCTCTCGTGCGTGCCGCCGAGCATGTCGATGACCGTCGCACGCACGATGTCGAGATCGGCGCCGAGCGAGATCAGGACGTGCGCCGCCACGCCTTCATTCTCGCGGATAAGCCCGAGGAGAATGTGCTCCGTGCCGATGTAATTGTGCCCGAAGGAGCGCGCCTCTTCGACGGCAAGCTCCATCACGCGCTTGGCGCGATCCGTGTAGTACGATGCGCGCCGCTCCTCCATCTCGCGTCCGCCGAGCATATCCTCGACGCGCGTGCGCACATGACCGAAATCGAGCCCCAAAGAGCGCAGCGCGCGCGCTGCAATGCCCTCGCCCTCGTGCAGAAGCCCGAGGAGGATGTGCTCCGTACCGATGAAGTTCTGCTCCAGCTCCTGCGCTTCGTACTGAGCGAATTCCAGCACCTTGAGCGCACGACCCGTAAAGCGGTTCGTCATAAAAATTCCACCTTTATGTCAAAGGAAGCGCCGATCGATCGAGCGATTCGGAAAGAATCCCTCGCTGTGCCCCCATGCGTCCGCCGTAAAGTGCAGCGGAAAGTTTCCTGCAGCTCATGCCGCAGTTTCCAAAATTCGGCGGACGACTTCCGCCCTCTTCCTATCTATTTCATTCTTCGACATATTCTCGTTTCCTGCCAGAGAGCAAAGATAATTTGCCCGGCTCGCAATCAAAATGTCGCCGAAGACGCTCGATGCCAGTCCCTCGATGAAGCCGAGGTCGACGCCGAGGCGCACGCGGCTCAAGATGGCGAGCGTCTCGGCGTCGCCCAGGGCGCGCGCGTAGTGCAGCACGCCGTAGGCACGCCAGACCTCGTCCTCGATGCGATCCTTTTCGTAGAGCAGCAGAGCCTTCCTCGCGCGGCGCTCCTGTTCTACAATTTCACCGACCGAGATGCGCAGATTGTCACAAAGCTCGCGCTCCGTCAACCCCAATGACAATTTGTTCGCGACGGCGAACAAATTGCCCGCAGACTCCGCTCCCTCACCGTACATGGCGCTCATGGAAAGCCCGATCTGCGGCGATATGTTGAGGATGTTGCCAATATTCTCCGTGTAGACAAGCCCCGGCAGATGGAGCATGACCGATGCGCGAAGCCCCGTGCCGAGATCCGTCGGACAGCTCGTCAGATAGCCGAGCTTCTCGTCGAAGGCGAAGTCAAGCTTCGCCTCGAAGACGTCGTCAACGCGCGACGCCCTGTCGTACGGCGCCTTGAGGTCGAACCCCGCCGCCATCGCCTGGATGCGCAGATGATTCTCCCCATTGACCAGGATGCTCATGGAGCGGTCGTTGCTGATATAGGCGCTGCGATGGGCAGGATTCTTGAGCAGCTGACGGCTGACGAGATGCTTCTCCCAAAGCACGTTCTGCTCAAGCGCCGTGCTCTTCGCGAGTTCTACGCGGTCGAACGGCTCTTCAAGCACCTCCTCCACGTCGCCGAGCACGGCGGCAATGCGACCTTCCGTCTCAGCGAGCCGAACGAGATCCGCGCGGTTGGGAAAGGGAACTTCATGCAGATTTCGCGAGAGGCAGACGCGGCTCGCCAAGACGACATCGCTGTCCGTGCCATCCGCTGCGAGCCATGCGAGATGAGAGCCTGTGAAGAGTTCCTGATTCGCCATCACACCTCGCCCCCTTCGGCTTCTTTCCTATTTTCTGCTGAGGAAGGCGCGGGAGCGCCCTCCTGCGCCTTTTCCCTTTCCTGTGCGGCAAGCTGCACGGCGAGCGCACGGATCTCGTCGCGATACTCGGCCGCCTTCTCGTACTCCTCCTTCGCCACGGCACGCTCCTGCCGTGCGCGAAGGAGGTCGATGCGCTGTTTGAGCGCAAGCGTGCCGCCCGCCCGCTTCGGTATCTTGCCGCGATGATTCCCCGCGCCGTGGATGCGCAGCAGGAGCGGCGTCAGTTCCTCGCGGAACGTATCGTAGCAAACGCTGCAGCCGATCTTTCCCTGCTGAGCGAAGTCGCGATAGCTCATGCCGCAGTTCGGGCATGTGAAGGACGCTTCCTCTTCTGTCGGCTTCTCCTCCTGCTCGCTCTCTTGCTCTTCTGCGTTCGCCGACGGATCTGGCATGCGCTGGATCACGCCCCGTATAAAATCGTTGATCGAATAGTCCTCGCCGCTCATGCCCGCCATCGTCTTGCTGTAACGCGCCGCGCAATCGCGGCAGAGGTGCATCTCCGTCGTGCCGTCGTTCTTCAGCACGACGAAATGCACGCGCGCCTCATTCTTCTTGCAGTCATCACAAAGCATCCGTTTCCCCCCTCACGAGAATTTTTCCAAAGTCAGAAGCAAGGATCGGATGAACTTCAGACGATCCTTCGGCTCGAGCTTCTCGTACGCCGTCGTCACCGACTGCATGACGAGCGCCGCTTCGCGCGTCGAAATCATGCCGTGCTGCACGAGATAGCGCACCATCGACTGCACGAGTTCCGGCTCCGACTCCTCCGTCAATTTTTTGAGCATGTCCTGATAGACAAGATTCTGCAGCGGCACCTGCACGATGCGAATGAAGCCGCCCAAGCCGCGCCGCGACTCGACCGTGAAGCCCTTCTCCTGCGTGAAGCGCGTGTTGAGCACATACGAAATCTGCGACGGCGCACACGAGATCTTATCGGCGATCTCCGTTCGTCGAAGCTCCACCTTGCCATCCTGCTGCGCCGCCAACTGCCGCAGGATATATTCCTCAATCAAATCAGCGATATTGCTGCTCATAGTATCACCCTGCCTCAATACGGATAGAAAGAACTGCCGCCCCGCCCGCACTGCCGAGAGAAACTGCCGGATATGCACGGCGACAGACGGTATTTGAGGAAGCACTGATAAATTCAGCCCCCCATCTTCGCATATCTGGGCGATCTCATTTCATCAGCGCTTCCTTGACAATTTGATTTTTCTTCATTATATTTGTCTTTTTGACCTTTGTCAATGAGAAATCAAGTAAAGCAGAATTGTCCAGTTGCCCTACGTATCAATATGTATTATAATAATTCCGTGGAGGTGATGAAAACGACAGCGAAAGAACTGCTCAAACTCTTGAAGAAAAACGGTTGGTATATTGAGCGCATCCATGGTTCCCATCACATCCTCAAGCACAAGGATATCAAAAAATTGATTGTGCTGCCATTGCACAACACAGATATGAAACCGGGAATCTTGAGCAACATCCTGCACGATGCGGGATTGAAGTAGATTTCCATACTCTCATCTATCAGAAGGTGATTCCCTATGTTAAAAAAAACATACACAGCAGTCTTCCACCCGGAATTGGAAGCCGGCGGCTACTCAATCTCGTTTCCCGATCTGCCCGGCTGCTACACGCAAGGAAACGACATTGACGAAGCTCTTCGCATGGCAACCGACGCTCTCGGGTTGTATCTCTACACCTTGAAAGAAGACAAGATGCCGTTTCCTCCTGCCAGCCATCCATCTGACATTAAGACGGACGGCAGGGACTTCACAACGCTCATCACATGGGACGAAGCCGAGTATCTGCGCCGCATCGACAGTCGCGCTGTGAAAAAAACGCTCACCATTCCCGCGTGGATGGACGCCCTCGCCAGAGAACGTCATCTCAACTTTTCACAAATTCTCCAGGGCGCACTCCGTCAGAAACTCGGCGTAAAAGCATGAACAACAGCCTTCCCTCCCTATCAGTAAAACAAGGGCAGCTCAACAAAGTCGAAATGACTTCGCCGGGCTGCCCCTTCTTCATGCCTTATGCGAACGAATTGCGAGCGCCAAATGCCGCTCTTCCGTCAGATCTCGATCTTGCCTGCGTTCGCGAGCGTTTCGCGCGCCTCCTTGACGATTCCTTCGATGATCGCCTTGACCGGCTCGATCTTCTTCAAAGGCAGGAGGCTCTGCCCTGCCTGCATCATACCGTTCTCAACATCACCGTCGATGGCGGCGAGCTTGTTCGTGCCCGTCGCGCGCTCGATGAGCTCTTCCTTCGTCGCCTTGCCCGAGAACTCAAGCGCGACGAAATCCTGCGAGAACTTGTTCTTGATGCCGCGCACCGCACCACCGATCGAAAGTCCCGTGACGATCGTATCCGTATCGACTGCTTCGAGAAGCTTCTCCTTCATCTTCGGATGCACATTGCACTCCTCGGCAACGAGGAAGCGCGTGCCCATCTGCACGCCCGCCGCCCCCATCAGAAGGGCTGCCGCCATGCCGCGCCCGTCGGCGATGCCGCCCGCCATGACGACGGGAATCCCGACTTCGGGGATGACCTGCGTCATCAGCGCCATCGTCGTCAAGACGCCGATGTGGCCGCCCGCCTCCATGCCCTCGACAACGATAGCATCGGCGCCCGCCGCTTCGATGCGCTTCGCGAGTTTCACGTTCGGCACGACGGGGACGGTCTTGACCCCTGCACTCTTGAACTTTTCCAGGAATGGCACGGGATTGCCCGCACCGAGCGTCACAAAAGCCGGCTTCTCGCGGCAGATGACCTCGACGATCTCATCCTTGTTCGGTGCCATGAGCATGACATTGACGCCAAAGGGCTTGTCGGTCAGCTCACGCGTCTTCTTAATCTCCTGCTCCACCCACTCAGTCGAGCGTCCGCCCGCCGCAATGACGCCGGCGCCGCCCGCATTCGATACCGCCGCGACAAGTTCTGCGTCCGCAATCCAAGCCATCGCGCCCTGAATGATCGGGTACTTGATTCCTAAGACTTCCGTGATGCTCTTTGCCATAATCATTTCCTCCATTCAATATAGGGAGCTCTGATAAAAAGCTTCCGTTTCCCCTTGCTATTATATGTGGATTTCCCGCATGCGTCAAACAAAAAAGCCTCCCCGAAGGGAGGCACAGGTTCAAATGGAGCTGATGATAGGGCTTGAACCTACGACCTGCTCATTACGAATGAGCTGCTCTACCAACTGAGCTACATCAGCATGTCGACCCACAACATCTGCGTGACTGACGAAATTCATTATACGGCTTCGTGCATAAGTTGTCAATACCCTTTTTGATATTTTTTCAGCAGCACCACTATGGCTTAAATACTCCAAACATGCTATACTTTCCTCGTTGCCGCTCCCAAACTGGCGACAGAGAGGGGGTCTGTATATGACAGTAGATAGTCTCTTGCTATCCGTCTTTGCTGGCGTCGTATCCTGCGCTATATGGTACGGCATCCAGAAATGGTTAGAGCGATAGAACGCGGCAACACGCTTTAGCCTGAAAACAAGCGCCCACAGTGTGCATCCGTGGGCGCTTGTGTCTGTATATAGCAGACACATTCTAACTGCTTTTAATATAGCACCATGCTCCGCTCGCTGTCAAAGCAAAAACAAAGACCCGCAGTGCGCTTCTGCGAGTCTTTGTGTCTGCATAGAGCAGATAGTCTCTTGACTGCCTTCAGTATAGCACCCTTCTCGCCCGCTGTCAAATCGTCTCCGCCCTTCAGCAGCCTTCTTGACGAAACCCCATCGCCATAGTACGATTACAATAATAAATGGTGAAAATCATCATCATCAAGCAAAGGAGAGATTCGATGAACTACGAAGCCGCTGCCAGATTTTGGCTTGAAAAGGACAAGGATGCCGTCAAGATGCCGCCGGATGAGCTGCGAAAGGAACTTGATGCCTTCCTCAAGGGCGAAAAGGTCTGCACGCTTGCCGTCGCCGATGGCAATTTCGTCCGCTGCACGCCGCTGACGTACACGTACCGCGAGGGCAGATTCTACATTTTCTCCGAGGGCGGCTTGAAGTTTCGCGCGCTCGCCAAGAACAAGAACGTCGCCTTGGAAGTCCATGCTGAATATCACGGGCCGGGCAGCGCCAAGAGTGTGCAGGTGACGGGCGAAGCCCTCGTCATCGGAGCAGACGACGAGGATTTCATCGCCCGCGCGGACGCTGCGGGCATGAACAGCGCAAGCCTGAAAAAGATGGGACTCATCCTCATCGTCGTCACAGCGCGAAAACTCGAATACCTGAACTCCGAACTGCGCAAGCGCGGCTATTGCCCACGCCAACAACTTGATATGGCATAATCCGTGCAAGTCAAACGAGAAAGCCGTCGAGCGCTCCTGCCGAGAGTTTCCGACGGCTTTTCCCATTCCAGTTCACTTCCCCGCCGGCATCAGAATGATCTGCACGGGCAGGTTCGACGCACCCGGCGGCGACAGCTCGAAGCTCGGCTGCACGGAGCTGTGGTAGCTGCCGAGGTCGGACAGCTCTGCGGCGACCTTCAGGCGATCCTTGCCTGCGAGGCGTGCGGCGCGGTCAGCATCGCTGTCGGGCGGTATGGCGTCGCCGAAGAAGAGTCTGCCGCCCGGCGTTTCCAAGAGGCTTGAGCCGTGACCGAAGTCGACGCTCATCGCGCCCGCGTAGACGCCACCCAACGGCGTCAGATAGTACTGCGTCGCCTCGCGTCCCGTCGTCGGGATCTGGATATGGTAGAGCACGCCGTAGTTGCCGACGTTCGTCACCGTACTGCCGTCCGTCGCGTCGACGCCCGTGCGGAAGACGTCCTGCCGATTGTCGCCAATCGGTATGTAGACGACGCCGTCCCTGTCAGGATTGTACGGTTTGCTGCTGATCACACGATTCATGCCCTGGAACGTGCCGCGCAGGCGCTGCTCATCCTTCGGCAGAACGCGTGCGCTGGAAATAAATTTCAACGGATCGGCGGTCGCCGGATACATGAGGACGGAAACTTTGACAGGGCCGTCGGCGTGAAAATCGTAAACACCGTAGACGAGCTGTCCCGGCTCAAGCACCGTATGATTCATTTCTGGCTCCAAAAGCCGCTTCGCGCCGCGCTGCACATAGAGCATATCATCGCGCTTCGTCTGGAAGTAGGCGAGCTGCGTGCCCTTGCCCACCTCCAGGTAGTCGCTGCTCGGGCGGCTCGCACCGCCGCGCGTGACGCGAACGACGACGGAGGAATCCCCTTCGTTCTGCAGCACGACGGCAACCTTCTTGCGCACGCTCGTATTATTCAGATGATAGTAGAGGATGCGCGCATCGCCTGTGACGGTGTCCTCATAGAGGATCCCGTCCTCCGCGACGTATTCGGGGCTGTCGGAAAAAAGCAAGGTGCCACCCGTATCTTCGGTCTCGACGTTCCACTCGCGCATGGCACGCTGCGCCTCGTTGAAGCGCAGCGCACCCGGCAGACCTGTGCCGAAGTTCAGCCGCACGCTGTACGGCTCCGCTTCCTGCTGCCCTCCTCGTCCCAGGAGGCGCGTTCCCTGCGGCTCATGTACGGCGCGCGCCTCGTCCGTCGTGACGCGCGTCGTGGAAACCTCGTCTATTCCGTGACGTTCCGCTCCAGCCGGAGGATTCGTCACGCCCATGCTCGCGAGCGTCGCAAAAAAGCACGCCGCAATCCTTGCCTTCCATCGTTTCATCTTGTCGAAAACCCCTTTTTCCTCTACCCACATAAGATAATTCCTCAAAACTTCCGCTTGGCGAAGCAGCACGAAACATTCGCCGCACGTCTAGTGCTGCAAGTGCTGGTTGATGCCGAAGATGCTGAAAAGCTCCGCCTTCAGGATGCGCAGGCGAAACTCCGTGAGGCCGAAGCGCGGTCGCGGGATGTTGACTCGCTGCAGGAACATCGGATCGGTCTGGAACGTGTTGAACCCCGCATCTCCCGTGACTGCCGTCAGATAATTGCTGTCGCGCAGAAGCTCGGCGATCTCTGCATTGCAGCTGCCGTTCGGGTAGGAGAAGCTGAACACCGTCTTGATGCCATTCCACTCCAGGAGCAGCTTCGACAAGCGCACCTGATCCTCTTGCTCGGCGCGGGACATGCCGACGAGCGGCAGATGGTCGGCCGTGTGGCAGCCGATCTCAATGCCGCGCTGCTGCATGTCGCGCAGTTCGTCCCACGTCAGATAGCCCTTCTTTCCGATGAAATTCGTGACCACGTAGATCTCGCCCTTCATGCCGCGCTCTTCGAGGAGCGGCAGCGCCTGCGTGTAATTGTCTTCGTAACCGTCATCGAAGGTGACGATCACAGGCTTTTCGGGAAGGGTTCCCTTCCCCTTCGCCGCTTTGGAAAAATCCAGCATGGTGATCGTTTCGTAGCCCTCGGCCTTCAAATAGTCGAGCTGCGCGGCAAAATCCTCCGTCGGCACATAGTAGCGCTCCACCAATGCCCCCTCGGGATCGTCCACGCGATCGGCGATATGATGATACTCCAGGACAAGCACGCCCTGCGCCGGATGAAAATGCGCGTAGAGGGCGAGCGAAAAGACGACGAGCAGAACGATTCCTGCCGCATACAAGATCATGCGTTTTGCCATCTCAGATTCCTCCTTCCTGCCCGTCCGCCAAGGCGACGAGCTTTCGCAGCCGATGATTGACGCCCGATTTTCCTATGCCCAAAAGCCCCGCAAGCTCTGCGAGCGTCGCCGTCGGATGCTCCATGCGCACCTCGGCCGTCTTTCGGAGTCCTGCAGAAAGCCCCGCGACGGCATCCGCCGCCTCCAGCGCGCGAATCGCCGCGATCTGTCTGCCGGCGGCATCGACCGACTTCTGCACGTTCGCCGTCTCGCAGTTCACGAGGCGGTTGACCTGATTCTTGACTTCCTTCAAGTTGCGCGTGACCTCGAATGCCTCAGCCGCCTTCTCCGCACCGAGCAGAGAGAAAAAATCAATGATGGCGTCGCTTTCTTTCAGGTAGACGACGTAGCTTTCCTTGCGGTCGGTCAGCCCCGCTGGATACCCCATCGTGCGAAGGAGCGAGAGCAGAAGCTCCGCAAAGGAATAGCTCCCCGTCACCAATTCCAGATGATAGCCGGACTCCGGGCGGCTGACGCTGCCGCCGCCCAAAAAGGCGCCGCGCAAGTACGCTTGACGGCAACACGCCTTCTTGAGGAGCGCGCTGTCCGTGCCCATGTTGAGCGCCGATCCGTGCATGAGACCCATGCGCTCCATGAGAGCGGCGACCTCGCGCGACGGCAGGACGTGCACGCGGTAGCTGTTGTTCTTCTTCAGACGGCGCGAGCGGCTGACCGTCAATTCCGTATGGACGCCCGCCGAACCTTTGAGGAGCATCAAGGCCTTGCGCGCGACCGCAGCGTTCTCCGTCGTAAACGCGAGTCCGACGGCACGCTTCGCCCCGAGCGTCAGGACGGCGCCCATGCGCAGGAGCGCCGCCAGTTCAGCCGTACGGCAGCACGCCTTGCGCCCGAGGGGACGCGCGAGATCGTTCTTCACCTCAGCTGAAAACGATGGCTGCGCCATAGGAGTCCCTCCTCACTTGCTGATGCCAGGATGCAGTTTGTACGCCATCTTCATCACGCTCTTCATGAGCTTTTCTGGATCGTGATGCGCAACATCGTCGTCATTCACGAGGTCGGCCTTGACGACGCCGATGCCGAGCGCGTTGACGTCATCCTCATCGATCGCCACGGGTTCGACGCCCTCCTTCTTCAAAAGCTGCGCCGTCCCATGTGGCAACGGCGTTGCATTGACGAGCATGTAGTCGATCGCGCCCCTGCCCGCATGATCGAGAATCGCCTTCGCGTGCATGGAAGCCGTGTAGCCGTCCGTCTCGCCCGGCTGCGTCAGCACATTGCAGATGTAGATCTTCAGAGCGCGGCTCTTTTTCAAGGCCTCCGCCACACCGTCGACGAGGAGATTCGGCATGATGCTCGTGTAAAGGCTGCCCGGCCCCAAGATCACGACGTCCGCCTCGCGGATCGCCGCAAGCGCTGACTCCACCGGCTCGACATGCTCGGGGAAGAGCTTCACGCGCCGGATGTGCTTGTGCACCTCGGGGATATGCGACTCGCCCTCGACGAGGGTGCCGTCCTCCATGACCGCGTCGAGCCGCACGTGTGCTGTCGATGCCGGAAGCACTCGCCCCTTGACAGCGAGAACCTTCGACGACTTCTTCAGCGCCTCTTCCATGTCGCCCGTGACCTCCGCCATGGCGGCGATGAAGAGGTTGCCGAAGCTGTGCCCCTTGAGTTCCGTGCCGTTTTGGAAGCGGTACTGGAAGAGCTTTTCCATCAAAGGTTCCGTATCGGCGAGCGCGACGAGGCAGTTCCTGAGATCGCCCGGCGGTATGATGCCGAGTTCCTCGCGCAGCCTTCCCGAAGAGCCGCCGTCGTCGGCGACCGTCACAACCGCCGTCACATTGCTCGTCGCCTGCTTGATGCCGCGCAGAAGCACGGAAAGTCCATGCCCACCGCCGATGACCGTGACCTGCGGTCCCTTGTCGAGGCGGCGCTTCTCATAGATGATGTCGACGAGCTTTTCCGATTTGTCGGGCAGGAGCACGCTGATGACGGAACGTATGACGAAACGCGTTGCAAAGAGCATCAGCGCGAGTCCCAGGACGACGATGACGACGCCGACGATCGTCGTGATCACATAGTCGAAACTTCCGCGCCATAGATAGACGGCGCGAAAGATGGCTTCCTCGATGATGTCGAGATATTTGTAGTTGAAGACGAGGGCGAGACCCAGGCTGACCATCATGACGCCCGCACCGAACACGAACATCCAACGCTTGAAATGCATGCCCGGATAAAGCCATTTCAATAAGTGCATTCTTCCGATCGACCCTTTCCAAAAAAAACGGTGCGAAACGACGCCCATCTATTCGGGCAGTTCCTCCGGGTGTTCGGCGACCTCGTTCTTCATGAGATCGCGATGCTCAAGCTCCACCTGGAAGCCGCGCGCTGTCAAGAAACGATAGATATGACAGGCAATGTAGACGCTCCGATGCATGCCGCCCGTGCAGCCGATGGCGATGACGAACTGCGGCTTGCCTTCCTTGATGTACTGCGGCATGAGAAAATCGAGCATAGCATCGAGCTTCTCCTCGAATTCCTGCGTCACGGGCCACTTGCCGATGTATTCGGCAACCTCCGGGACGGCGCCGCTCTTCCTGCGCAGGTCCTCAATATAAAAGGGGTTCGGCAGGAAGCGCACATCGAGTACCATGTCGGCGTCCAAAGGCATGCCAAACTTGAAGCCGAAGGACAGGACATTGATGCTCATCTTGTGCCCGTCCTCACTGCCAAAGAGACGCCAGATCTTTTCCTTGAGATCGACCTTCCTCAACACAGATGTGTCAATGATGTATGTCGCCTTGTTGCGCACGGGTTCCAAGCGGCGGCGTTCCCTCTGAATGCCGTCGGAGATGCGTGCATTCGCCGCCATCGGATGGCGGCGGCGCGTCTCCTTGTAGCGACGGATGATCGCCTCGTCGGAGGCATCCATAAAGAGCATCTCGTAGGGCGTCCCCGCCTGATCCATCTCTTCAAGCACATGCACGAAGGTGTCGAAGAACTCGCGCCCACGCGTATCCACGACGAGCACGACACGATTCACATGCTCGGCCGAATGGCGGCAAAGCTCGGCAAATTTCGGGATGAACACCGGCGGCAGATTGTCCACCACGAAATAGCCGAGGTCTTCCAGAAAGCGGCACGCCTGCGTCTTTCCGCTGCCCGAAAGCCCCGTCACGATGATAAAATTGAATTCCTTCTCTTTCGTCATGCTGTCCACCCCTGCAAACTGATAAGAATCCCTTGAAAAACTCAGCCCCTAGAGAACAAGCTCCTCGATCGCCCTTGCCACGCCGTCCTCGTCGCAGCTCGGCGCAAGGTATGTCGCGAGCGCCTTCGCTTCCTCCTGTCCGTTCGCCGTGACGACACTCGTACCTGCGAGACGCAGCATGGAAAGGTCATTGTCCGAGTCGCCACATGCCATGACCTCATCGGCCCCGATGCCCGTCGCACGCAGGATCGCCTCGATGCCCGTCGCTTTCGATACGCCCGTCGGCACAAGGTCGAGTGTGTAGCCCTTCGACTGCTGCGGATCGACGCGTCCCGCGAAACGCTCGCGGATCGACGCGGCGATAGCGCCGACGCCGCCCGCGAGGTCGCGCACGACGACCTGCGCAACGCCCTCGACGTACGGCGAGAAATCCTCGCCGACCTCGTGCACGGCGAAGCCCTGCACCGTGCGGTAGGCCGTGAAATACTCAGGTCGGAAATCCTCAGCGTAGATGTCGTCGCCGATGTACCACTGCGCGTACCAGCCGTTCTCCCGCGCAAACGTCAGAAGCTCCGCCACCGTCTCGGGCGAAAAAGCGCGCAAAAAGAGCGGCTCCGTCGCATCGAGCGCCTGCACCAGAGCACCGTTGCACGAGATGATCGGCGCGTTCGCCCCAATGATCCTGCCAAAGTAGCTCGCCGAGAGCAGCATGCGCCCCGTCGCCAGCGTCACAGCGACGCCCTTTTCCATCGCCCGCCGCAAGACATCCTTGCTGTAGTCCGACACCATCTTTTCCGAAGTCAAGAGCGTGCCGTCGAGATCCATCACGATCAGCCGAATTGCCATCCTCTATCCCTCATGCTTTCTTTCACTTTCCTTCCAGCACATAGGCGTGCACAGCCCGTGCCACGCCGTCCGCCGCTCCGTTTTCTGCGAGAAAGTCCGCCGCCTCCTGCGCTGCAGGCGTGCCCGTCGCCATGGCGACGCCGATGCCCGCGGCAGCGAGCATCTCGCAGTCGTTGTCCGAGTCGCCGAGCGCCAGCACCTCCTGTAGGGAGATGCCGAGACTTGCAGCAAGGCGCTCGATGCTCGCCGCCTTCGACACGCCCACAGCCATGATGTCGACGTACTTCTCCTTCGAGCGCACGGCTCGAACCTTGCCTTCGAACATGCGCGAGATTTCCGCCGCACGCGCCGCCGTCTCCTCGGCGCGATCACTGATCGACAGCAGCTTGAAGACGCGCGTCCCCAGTGCATAGAGGCCATCCCAGCCGACGACCTTTCCTTCGATGCCCGCGCTCTTCTCGTAGGCGCAGGTGCGACGGTCACGCTCGCAAAAGAAAAGCCCTTCGTCCGTATAGAGCTGCACGTACCAACCGCGCACTTTCATGCAGTCGAGGATTTCTCGCACCACGTCAGGTGCGATGGGCGAAGCGAAAAGCTCCTTGCCCGCCGTCGTCTTGACGAGAGCACCGTTGCACGAAACGATCGGCGCCGTGACGCCGATCTCCTTCGCGTAGGGCAGAGCTGAGAGGTGCATGCGTCCCGTGGCGATCGCCACATGGACGCCCTTTGCCGCCGCCTCCTTGAGCGCCGTCCGATTCGCATCGGAGATGCCATTCTTCGCATCGAGCAACGTGCCGTCCATATCCGTCACAATCATGCGTATTGCCATCCGCCAGACCCCTTCCCTTGCCTTCTTGAAGCCTTCCCTCTACTCTCTGTTCCTCCACTCGCCGTCCAAGGCGTCAGGCGCGGCGATGTAGGAGAGACGCCCGCCAACGATCGTCGCGGCGATGTTGAGATCATCATCAAAGAGCGTGAGATCGGCTCGCTTCTCCTCCTCCAAAGAACCCGTCTCCTCATAGATGCCAAGTTCCTCAGCAGGCGTGCGCGTGACCATCTCGACGACGCGCTCGATGGGCGCGCGCGTCGTCCGCGCGAAGTTCCGAACCGCCTCGTTCATCGCAAGCACGCTGCCCGCGAGCGTACCGTCCGCCAACTCTGCACGCGTTCCCCTGACCGTGACCTCCTGCCCGCCCAGTTCGAAGACGCCGCTGCCCATGCCGGCCGCACGCATCGAATCTGTCACGAGAATGATGTTCCTGCCCTCCTTCGCGTGGTAGAGGATGCGCTGCGCCGCAGGATCGACATGGATATTGTCAGCGATGAGTTCGCAGTTGACCTTGGTATCGAGCGCCGCGCCGACGATACCAGGATGACGCTGATGAAGACCGCTCATGGCATTGAAGCAGTGCGTGATGTGCGTGACGCCGTGCTTCTCTATGACTTCGAGCGCCGTCCCGTAATCCGCACTCGAATGGCCGATAGAAACGAGGATGCCAGCATCGCGACAGTGGTCGATGAACGTATACTTGCCGTCCAGTTCCTCAGGTGCCAGTGTCACAATGCGCACGACATCTTCGAAGGACTCGATCCAATCGTAGTCGGCGCGTACAATCGCCTCCTCCGCCTGTGCTCCCTTATATGCCTTGCTGATGAAAGGGCCTTCCATGTGCACGCCGAGGATGCGCGCGCCCTCGGGCGCCATGCGCATGGCGCTGCGCGCGCGCTCGAAGGCGGCGTGCACCGCGTCCTCGCCCGCCGTCATCGTCGTCGGTAGCCACGAGGCGACGCCCGTGCGTGCGAGGTAGCGGCCAATGGCCGGCAGCGCCTCTTCCGCCGCATCCATCACGTCCCAGCCGCACGCGCCGTGCACATGCACGTTGATGAAGCCCGGCGAGACGAACAGCCCATGAGCATCATGCACCTCGTCGATGCCCGCTTCCGCCTCCACCTCATCCATGTCGATGATCCTCTCGATGCGCTCGTCGTAGAGAAGCGCCATATCTTCCATGACGCGGAAATCTCCCTCCATGTTCGGCAGCAAGAGCCGTCCATTGATGATCGCCTTCATCTGACCTTTCCCGCCTCCCCCGTTTCTCGATTCTGTGCTCTCTCCTGCGCGTCCCTGCGGCGCTGAAGGAAGTGATAGAGTGCGCCCATGAGTCCTGCATCGTTGCCCAGCTCAGCGAAAGCGAGCTGCGTCGCGGAGCGGAAAGGACGCGGCACTGCCTCTTCCAAGTCCGCAAGAATGCGCGGCGCCAGATACTGCCTCTCCGCCATCACCGCTCCGCCGAGAACGATGCGCTCGGGATTGAGTATGTAGCAGATATTCGCAATCCCCTCGGCGAGCGGAGCGATGAGCCCTGCGATAGCATTCACCGCATCGGCGTCACCCGCGCGCGCCCACGCGAACACCGTCTCACCATCAAGCTCCTCGGCGATGCCGTGCGCCTTCGCCGCGCGCTGCACCATGCGGCGTACGGAAGCGAGATCGCCGAACCTGCCGCCCGCGAGCCTCATGCTGCCGGCCTCGCCCGCGCTGTAGTTCGCGCCGCGCCAAAGCCTGCCGTTGAAAAGGATGGAAGCCCCGACGTCCGTGCCGACCGTCAAACAGACAAGCGAACGCACGCCGCGGCCTGCACCGAGCCAATACTCGCCAAGCCCCGCGCAGTTCACATCGTTCTCAACCGTGCAGGGAATCCCCGTCGACTCCTCGACAAGAGCCTTGAGGGCAAATCCCGTGTAGTCCTTGATGCTAGAACCTGCATAGATGACCTTGCCCGCGACCGGATCGACGATGCCGAGCGTCGAGATCGCGACGCCCGCGACGCCTCTTCCCCGAAAAGTATCGACGATGGCGAGCACCTTCTCGGCTACGCCCTGCGCCCCCGCCGTCCGTCCTTCCGTCGGCACAGAACCTTTCTCGCGCAGCCTGCCTCCCGCGGCAAGCGCATACTTGATCGAAGTGCCGCCAATATCCAAGCAAATGAAATTTTCTTCCATGGACTCCCATCCTCGAAAATATTGAACATCGTTCCTACCACTATAGCACAGGAGGCGCACGGGCGCAATGGTAGTGACAAGGCGCGGCGCATAAAGTATAATAAGAGGAAGAAAACATGCCCGCATCGCGAACAGCTCTCTTTGAAAGACGTGCAGAAGCGGCGCGGGCGGAACGGAGAACCCCTATGAAAATCTTCCTCTACTTCGGCCTCCTCCTCATCCTCTGCGGCGCCTTCGGCTTCGGCTACACCTACACCGCCGACCACCGCACGGCGAAGAGCCTCTCCGCCTACTGCAAGATTGACTTCCAAGGCTCCTACGACGAAAGCGGCCGCGTCGAAGGCGCGACGCTCACGATGTGGGACTACCGCTACAGCAGCGCGAAGCCAAAGCCGCTCGTGACCATAAGCGCCGACGGCGACGCCTGGGACATCGACGCCATCGTCAAGCAGGAGCCGCCGAGCTACGACCTCAAGGAATACAGCCCCGAGACCTCTCTGAAGAACACGAACAAATTCTTCCTCAACGTCTCGCCCCAGCTGCTTCCGCTCCTCAGAAAGGCCGACGAGGTTCGCGTCAAGATCCGCTACGACAACGGCTACAGCGTCGACCTGCCCTTGAACGAGCCTGACCTCGCCTACTGGAAGGCACAGCTCTATTGAAAAACCGTGAATAAAGGCCGCCGCCCGCCTGTCAAATTCGGGCAACCTCATTTTATCAGCGTTTTCTAAGCCTGCAAATAAAAAGTCAAGCCCTTAGATGAAAAAAGATGAGGAGTTGTGGCAAGTGGAATTTGAGCAACACAAATAGGTCGCCGCAGGAGCGCCGACCAAAGGGACGGTAGTGAAATGCTATTCTTGTTCTTTGGAAAGGCTTGCCAAATACTCATTTACGCGCCCGTAGTAGATGCGCAGGAACTTATTCGCTCCTGCCGTCATATAGACGTAGTAAGGCTTTCCCTCGGAGCGTTTCTTGTCCATGAA